>JBMTCO010000072.1:0-13128 GCA_049430945.1 Cyclobacteriaceae bacterium | reverse complement strand
CTGAGAAGCCACAAAAGCACCAACGACATTTGCTCTTCGGGCAGCAGTGATATAATCAGCTCCCGACAACATCTGCATAATAAATGCTGCACTGAAAGCATCCCCTGCCCCAACGGCATCTGCCAATGTAACAGGCATTGCAGGAATATGATGAAACCCTTCAGCAGTAAATAAATAACACCCCTTTTCGGCCGCTGTAATGATGACCACCTTCACATCAAAATCCTCCGAAATCCGGCGGGCAAAGACTTCAAAGTCTGATTCGCTGCCATAGAACAACCGGGATACGAGCTGAGATTCCTGATCATTGATTTTAAAAATCGTTGCCTTCTTCAAAGAACTTCTGATGATAGAAGGCGAATAATAACTTTTGCGGATATTGATATCATAGAAAATCTCAGGGAACGAAACCTCATCTAAAATTTTCTCAAGTGTTTCACGACTTGCACGCTCCCGTTGAGCCAATGAGCCAGAATAAAAAACATCAAAATGTTCTTGCTTGATTTTTGAAAGGTCCTCCGGAAAAATTGCGTCAAATGCAACATCTTCATGAATGGTGTAATCCGGCTGACCGTCTTTTAAAAATACATCAACTTTTCCGGTAGGCTTATCAGACCTAATCTGTATCAAATCTGTTTGTACACCTAGCCGCTCAGCTTCACTGATTGCTTTTACACCCAGATCATCTTTGCCAACGGCTGATAAAATGGATGCTGTCCCCTTATTTTTTACGACATGTGCTGCAAAATTGAACGGGGCGCCTCCGATATAGGGCGTCCCCTCAATAATATCCCACAATACCTCACCGTATGCCAGAACCTTCATTTCTTCTGAAATATGTTGGGAATGTATGCCCTGGTAAAATCAGCACTTTTCTTTTCAAGTGTAACCCTGTTGTAAGGTGTGCGGGGAAATACAATCTCAGTCATAACCCGTTCACCATTGTTAACAAACGCCTCTACCGATGACTGATCTACATAGATCGTTAATTGCTGCGGTACCACACCGGTCATATCAGCCTGATGCTCCGCCGCAAACGCCTCACTGAAATCAGAAAGGCCTGCATTACGCCTGTCAAATTTCAACCTTGAACCATCCCACTTCAAAACAGTCTGCTCAGATGAATCATTGGATAATATAAAACTGAATGGCTCTGAATTTTCAACTTTAAATTCAAACCGCGCACTCATCTGCTCAAGTGAAGCTGATCCGTTAAGATTTTCTATCGCTCCGGCAATTGAATTAAGTTCAGCGACAGGTTCAGATTGCAGTTCATAATAACCGGACTTTTTTAAAAGCCTGAGTGATCTCGGAACCGTCATCGCACTGCGCCAGGTTTGGGTAGGCACGATCTGACTATACTGCCAGTTGCTCATCCAACCTAAAAATAACCGCCGTCCGTCACCGGAAGGAATATCTGACCAGGTCACACCGGCATAATTATCCGCCCCGTCATCAATCCATCTGGATTGTATGTTATCTGGAGTAAATTTCTTCCCATCAAAATCACCAACAAAGTATTGTGTGGCAGATCCACCCTGTGGTCCTCCGGGATTGATGCTCACCAGCAATACCCATTTGGTCTTTCCGGATTCATCTGTAAGCGGAAACAAATCAGGACATTCCCACACACCACCATGTGCTCCGACCTCCTTACCAAATTCAGATTCTTTTTTCCATGCCTTTAGATCTGAAGAAGAGAAAAATTCAATATGGTCACCAACCGCAAGCGCCATGATCCATTTTTTAGAAGATTCATGCCGGATTACTTTAGGATCTCTGAAATCCTTGATGGCAGGAGCAGTAAGCACAGGGTTACCGGCGTACTTATTCCAGGTTCTTCCTTTATCCGTGCTCCATGCAACACCCTGAGTCTGATAACCTGTCTCTCCCCTCTTTTCAGCATCCATGTCATGATAGGTAAAAATTGCAACCATGGCAGGATTACCGGCTGAACCGAAGCCACTGGTATTTTCATGATCAACTACTGCACTGCCACTGAAGATGTATCCGTATTTATCGGGATACAATGCAATCGGTAAATGCTCCCAGTGAATCATATCCTTTGACACAGCATGTCCCCAATGCATCGGACCCCATACAGTTGAGTCAGGATAATGCTGATAGAAGAGATGATATTCGCCGTCATACCAGACCATGCCATTAGGATCGTTCATCCAGGCCGCCGGAGGTGTGAAATGATAAAAAGACCTGTAAGCTTCAGAAATGCCGGGTTCCATTTTTTGTATTTCAGTTTTTGGAGTATTACAGGCCGTAATTAAAACAGCTGCGAGGGTATTCAAAAGAAAAATTCTCATCAGATGCAGATTTACCTAAGATTAACCAATACATGACAGATCAGATTCCAAAAAAACAACCCCGTAGTTGCGGGGTTGTTTTAGTGGAGACAATGGGAGTCGAACCCACGACCTCTACAATGCCATTGTAGCGCTCTAGCCAGCTGAGCTATATCCCCAAACGAGTGGCAAATATAACCACCGAAAGCAATTATTTATTGTCAAGGGCTTCTCTTACGGCTCTTATTTTTCCGGGATCGGCTACATAGTAGCCGGTGTCGGAGGGAAGGTTTTCCAGAAGACTAATCCCGGCATTATGTGCAGGATCATTTCTTTCCAGCCATGTGCGTGCCGAGAAATGAATCTCTTTCACGCCAGTCTGTTCTACAATGTTTCGGGCATTACCGGCATTGATACCAACTCCTGCCAAAATACTTATAGAATTACCCGCCAGATTTACTAACCTTTTCAACAGGTCGGTTCCACGCTCGGCAGATTCAGCACGCCCTGAGGTAAGAATACGGTCAAAACCTGCAGCCATCGCATCCATAAGCGCTGCCTCAGGGTCCGGCGTAAGATCAAATGCACGATGCAGCGTCACAGCCATTGGTTTAGCAAGTAAGATCAGCTCCCGACACCGCTCAACATCAATTCTGCCGTCGGGATTAAGAATCCCCAGAACCACGCCGTCAATTCCCGCCCTTTTGCAGGCCATGATATCGGATTTCATAGCAGAATATTCATCGGCGGAATAAACAAAGTCACCTCCGCGCGGACGAATCATAACGAACACATCAATATTGAGCTTTCGTCTGACCACATCAATCACTCCCGCAGAAGGAGTAGTGCCGCCTTCCGCAGGATTATCACACAGTTCGATTCTGTCTGCTCCTCCTGCCTGAGCCTGCAGGGCAGCAGGAATATTAAAGACTGCATTTTCAATCAACACAGCCATAGATCAGGCATAATGACTTTTTGAATCATGAAGATTATTTCCGGCACTGTTGTAAACAGCAAAGTTAAAGCCGGGCTGAAGGCAATAAGCACCGAACTCTCCCTGCTTATTCATCGCAAGAAATCCAACCTGAATCTCTTTTGATTTACCTGGATTTTTTTTGACAATCCGTGTCACCGCTTCCTTACAAGCAGCCTCAGGAGAAAGTCCCTGACGCATGAGCTCAACCACAAGATGACTACCCACAATTCTGATTACTTCTTCACCTACACCTGTGGCTGTTGCAGCTCCGACTTCATTATCTACATACAAACCGGCGCCAATGATAGGTGAATCACCGATTCGTCCGCGCATCTTATAGGCCATACCACTTGTAGTACAACCACCTGAAAGATTTCCATCTGCATCCAGTGCAAGAATGCCGATGGTATCGTGATTTTCAACATTGATGATCGGTTTATACTGCGAAGTTTTCAGCCATTCCTGATAGGCCTTCTCTGATTCAGGTGTGAGCAGGTTGATGGCTTCAAATCCGTTATCAAGAGCAAACTGTCTTGCACCTTCTCCGGCCAGCATGACATGCGGAGTTTTTTCCATAACCATGCGGGCAACGGAAATAGGATGCATGATATCTTCAAGGAAGACCACAGAACCACAGCCGCCATTTTCATCCATAATACACGCATCAAGGGTGACCTTACCTTCTCTGTCCGGAGCACCGCCATATCCTACCGTGGTATTGGTTGGATCTGCTTCAGGAACTCGGGCGCCTGCCTCAATGGCATCCAGTGCACGACCGCCGGAAGAGAGAATTTTCCAGGCAGCCTCATTGGCCTGAATGCCAAAGTTCCAGGTTGATATAACAGTGGGACCATTGAATTTACCTTGTCCGGAACAAGCCGCATTGATCAGTGGCGTGGCCATCATTGCAGCTGCACCTGTTTTTAAGAAAGTGCGGCGTGTATTTTTCATAAGGTGATATTAGAGAAAAAAACGATGCAGGAAATTAATATATATGTTGTTGGCGATTAAGCATATTTTAAAAGGAGGATGAATTGAATCAAGCAAATCTATTTCAAAACCCTCCTCGCCTCCCGAAATCCCTCCCTGTAATACTTCAACCCTATATCCGACTCCACAACGCCCTTGCTCGTTGATGCATGAATAAACAAAGGATCCCCACCTTTGCCCCTGCCTGTAACAATGCCTACATGGGTAACCTTTTTAGGCTTCTCAGACAAGGCAAAAAACAATAAATCCCCGGCACGGACTTTTTTCAGTTTCACCTTGCTGCCTACATGCTGCAGGTCCTCCGTTGTGCGCGGTAACTGAATACCGGCCTTTCCAAACGATAAACAAACGAGCCCTGAACAATCCAGCCCGCTCCTGCTCATACCTCCCCATTTATAGGGCACTCCGGCGAAAGTTCGGGCCTCTTTAATGATAACCCCCGCAGGATCCTGAGCTGTTTTCCTTACCGAAGCACAGGAAAATATCCCCATCACCAAAACCGAAAACAATAATCCGGAAATTACCTTTTGTATACCTTTGCACACTGTGGGACGCATCAGCCAAAATTAAGAAGAATGACTGTTACTGAACGCACATCCGTTAGCCAAAAACCACTTCCCGCTGCATTTATCCCGGGGCTCACTGCCATTGTCGGAGAGGCATACATTATGACGTCCGAAGAATCCAAAAAAGAGTATGGCAGCGATAAAACGGAAGATTATTTTTTCATGCCTGATGTCGTGGTTAAGCCCGGCACGGTAGAAGAAATCAGCGCAGTCCTGAAGCTCTGCAATGAACACCGGATTCCGGTAACTCCGCGGGGCGCAGGCACCGGACTGGCAGGTGCGGCATTGCCTACGCATGCAGGGGTCGTGCTTTCAATGGAACGATTCAACAAAATCCTGAATATTGATGAACTTAACCTTCAGGCAACTGTTGAGCCCGGCGTCATCACTGAATTATTTCAAAATGCAGTTAAAGAAAAAGGCCTCTTCTATCCTCCTGATCCCGCAAGCCGCGGATCTTGTTTTCTCGGGGGCAACCTGGCACAAAATTCAGGCGGACCAAAGGCTGTTAAATACGGCGTCACCCGTGATTATGTCATAAACCTGGAAGTAGTACTGCCGAATGGCGAAGTGATCTGGACCGCTTCCAATGTTTTAAAAAACTCAACCGGTTATAACCTCACCCAGCTGATGATCGGCTCCGAAGGAACGCTGGGCATCATCACAAAAATTGTTTTCAAACTACGAGGCTTCCCTCAGAAATCAGTATTGATGATGGTTCCTTTCAGTACCAACGAAGAAGCATGCCGGGCCATCTCAGCCATTTTCGTGGCAGGCATCACGCCTTCAGGAATGGAATTCTTTGAGCGTGAAGCTGCCGCTAAAACATTTGACTACTGCACGCAGGTGCTTAACAGCCCTGTTACCACTCAACTTCCGGAAGGTTTTAATGCGTTCCTGCTGGTTGAGCTGGACGGCAATGATGAAGAAGTGCTCATGCGCGATGCAGAACGGGTTATGACAGTGGTCGAAAAGTTTGAAGCAGGAGAAGTATTGTTTGCAGACAGCGCAGCGCAAAAAGAAGAACTCTGGAAAATCAGAAAAAACATTTCCCCGGCTGTAAACTGGTACACGCTCACCAAGTCAGATGATGTCGTGGTTCCGCGTGGAAACCTCCCGAAACTGATCACCGGCATTAAAGAAATCGGTAAGAAATACGGATTCAATACGGTTTGCTTCGGACACCTTGGTGATGGTAACCTGCACGTTAACATCTTAAAGGAAAGCATCAGCGACCATGACTGGGAAACAAAAATTCCGGACGGCATTGGCGAGATCTTTAAGCTGGCTGTGAGCCTGGGTGGAACATTATCCGGAGAACACGGCATCGGGATTGCCAAACGACCTTATATGTCAATCGCTCTTGGCGAGACCAATCTTGAACTGATGCGGGGCATCAAAAAAGTTTTTGATCCCAACGGAATCCTGAACCCGGGAAAAATATTCTGATGAAAAAACACCTCGGATATACAGCACTTTCATCCGGGGTCTTCTTCCTCGCAACCCTGTTTGTATTACTGATTACCGGCGCAGGTCCTCAGATGGAAGGACTTGTAAGCGCGCTTGATTATGGCGGCATTTTAAAGCAAGTGCTTACAGGAGCAACGCTTTTTGGTACTCTGACCGGCGCTATGGCAACCTTGATCTTCCGGAAAAGCATGAACCACCATATCTATACGCTCATAACAATTATTCTGGCGATGCTCTTCACTGAGGTGGTAATCGTAGCAGCACTCTGATGGCCATGTCATTTTCCTTTGGACAAGTGGCTTTGAGGTTTTAAATTACACTTTCAACCCTTTTTAAAATCAACTCAACTGACATGAAAAAAATCTTTCTTACCCTTTACGCAGCCGGTCTTTTTGCTGCCTGTGCTCCCAGGCAGGAGGCTGCCACAGAAGCAGAAACAGCACCCGTAAACGTTCTGTCCGAAGAAGAAACAGCCGCAGGCTGGGTTCTGTTGTTTGACGGTCAGACTATGAATGGCTGGCGGTCCTTCAAAAATACAGAACAGGATTGCTGGGACATCCAGGAGAATGCACTGCACTGCAAAGGCGCAATGGCCGCGGATAAGCGTGCAGACATTCTGACCACAGAGCAATACGAAAACTATGAACTGGTCTTTGACTGGAAAATCTCTCCCGGAGGAAACAGCGGCGTGATGTACCGTGCAAGCGAAGAGTTTGATGCACCTTATTACTCAGGCCCTGAATATCAAATCATCGATGATGCGGGTTATGCCGGTGACCTGTCCGAAATGCAGAAAGTTGCAGCCAACTACGACATGCATGTAGCTGAAAATAAATCAGCGAAACCGGTCGGTGAATGGAACACAAGCAAAATCGTTCTGAATGGTGATCATTGCGAACACTGGCTTAACGGCACAAAAGTTCTGGAATATGAATTCGGGTCAGAGGACTGGAAAACCCGGAAGGAAGCCAGCAAATGGAAAGATGCAGCCGGTTACGGAATGACCCGTAAAGGCCATATAGATTTGCAGGACCACGGACATGAGGTGTGGTACCGCAACATCAAAATCAAAACGCTGTAATTTCTGACTGAAAAAATTTAAAGGTCCGGCCAAACGCCGGACTTTTTTTATTTAATATGCTTTTTGACCTATCACATTGCCCGGCGGGTCATAGTTTGCAACAATGATGATGGCATCCTTCGGACATACTGCTTTTCCTATTCCGACTGCAGTGGTGGTTTTCCAGACCATCTGCGTATAATGTCCGGCTGCATACCAGTTTCGGTCATTCAGTGTCTGATGTTTATAAATTTTTATCTCAGAGTACCAGCTTTCAGAAGCATTCAGGGGATTATAAAATCGTGAGGGGGAACCCATAAAAATATTTTCACCATGCTTTTGCTTCCATGGTCCTCTGTCCGGGCGGTGCCGCATTTTGCATCCTGTCCTTGCCAGTTCATCAGCCCAGGCCTGAGCATAGGCTGCCAACTCCGGTGACCAGATAAGCGGATTTACGCGCACATCATTCCTGACTTTATTATGGTGCTCAAGCGCTGCCATCGCCTCCGGAGGGGATACTTTGCTGCCGGTATGCTCAATGGATTGTGCCCGACTGCTTACTGAAATGACAAAGAATGGAATTAAGAACAAATACTGAAACATCAATTATTGAGGTTGGTTATTAATTAATCTGATTCATTTAAGGAACCGCTACTTTTGAGCAGGGTTAGTGCATTATTCAATCCTTACCACAGCTCATATCTGTCCAATTTAAAACTCGAATACGATTGCTCTGCGCTTTCATTTTTCTCATCAGCCTGTTTAATATCCGCTCCTGCCCGGATTATTGCCCTGAAAACACCTCTCAGTTGATTTATCAAAATATAAGCAATAAAGTCCGTGCCCGGATTATCAAGCATTTGCCTTGCATCCAATAACGCCCTGTGCAAACAATTATTTCCGTAGGATCGGAAGATTTTGGGTCTGCCATTTTACTTAACATTAATTCGAGAAGAGCAAAAGCGCTGTCAAACTGCCGGGTGTCCCTCTGCAGCATATACGAATTGAAAATTGCCGCTCTTATGCAGTCATGTAAGTCAGGGGCTATCCACTCATTGATATCAGAGGTTTCTTTAAAGTTTACATCGGCTCCTTTTCAATCAGGAGTTTAGAATCTCAAAATTTCCTGTCTTGAATGCAACCTGAAGTCCTGACTGTCCATCATCTTTTTTCGGAGGCGCAACATTACAAACGGTTAAGTATTCAGGATTATTGTTCAACAATTCAGAAACAGTGTAAATATCTCCATCCGAAACTGCCTTAAAAAATATTTTGATTACCTTTTTTTCATTGTTACATGTGCCGACAAAGTGACTGAAATAGTTTAAAGCAATGGCATCGGATGTTCGATGAAAACTCAAAATCCGGACTTACTCTCAAAATTGAATCGGGTAACTGTTGCAGATTATTAAATATCTTAACCGGAGAATTAATCCATGTTGGCTGAACACTTAATTTCTTAGTCCCATAACTATTGCCTCTTCAACCGGACAAAGGTCGGAGTTCCTGTCACTGATATCAAAATGATTTTTCAACAACAACGGTGGCTGCGCCATAAACTTTGGTGTGGCTCCAAAATGATTTTGTGCTGCGTGAACAATAAAGGGATGACATAAATAAACCGTACCTGCCTTACCTGTCGCTGTAATTTCTTTATTAGATGTAAGTGAATTTACACGTTGAGCTAATTCCAGAAATGAAAGACCCTTTTCGCCTGAAGGCTCCAAAATCTTTGCAACATCAAAATGGGAGCCTGCTTTGATTAAAGTCGGTGCGTCATGCTCAGTCACATCTGAAAATAGAAACAGCATTAATAATCCGCGACCTCTGGAATTAACATTTATTCGCCAATCAAAATAATTACCGGCATTTTCTCCTTCAAAAGCGGCATCTACATGCCAACCGGTATCATTTGCCTGCAGCTTACCCGGGAAGCGTATCGGAAACGAACCTAAAGTTGTTTTTGGCAACCAATTGCCTTTTCCTGTCAATTGGTCAAAAGCGTGGTGAAGTATTTCGGTATTCGCTGCTTTTATAAATGGCTCATGCGCTAATTCTCCGATTCTTATTACCGGTTGAGTCCAGGTGTCAGGGTTGTCCGGGGCACATTGAGTTTCGCTCCATAATATTGCACGACATTCATCTGCAATCTCAGTGGAAAATGCCTTTTCTATTTTGACAAATCCATTGTGAATAAAGTTATCAATTTGTTCTGCTGTTAATTCCTCCATTTTAATCAGATATTAACCAACATTCCAGGAATGACGAGTAACGAAAAACGATAAACCAACATCAACCTCCCTACTTCCAATTATCCCTCAATGTCACCGTCCTGTTAAAAACAATCTTCCCGTCCACACTTTCTTTATCAGGAGTAAAATAGCCCATTCTTAAAAACTGAAACTTCTCACCTGGAGCAGCTTGCACAAGCGACTTCTCCGCATAAACAGTTTTTACAGTCAATGAATCAGGGTTGAGATAGTCTTTAAAGTCACCCTCCATGGCGCCGGTATCCTCAATTCTGAAAAGCCTGTCATACAATCTGACCTCCGCCATTACAGCATCCGCCACACTTACCCAGTGCAGTACACCTTTAACCGATATTCCCGATGTATCCGAGCCACTTCGACTTTCAGGGATATAGGTTGCATGAATCTCCGTGATCTTGCCGGTATCATCTTTAACAAAGGACTCACACTTAATAATGAAGGCATGTTTCAGCCGCACCATCTGTCCGGGAGCAAGTCGGAAATATTTCTTCGGGGGCTCCTCCATAAAATCATCCTGCTCAATAAAAATCTCACGCGAGAACGGAATATCCCTGCTGCCGGCTGAAGGATCTTCGGGATTGTTCTCACCTGAAAGCATTTCCGTTTTACCTTCCTCAAAATTGGTGATCACCACTTTCAGGGGATCAAAAACAACCATTCTGCGGTGAGCAATTTTATTAAGATGCTCTCTTACACAAAATTCAAGCAAGCCGATATCAATAAGGTTCTCCCGGCGCGCAACTCCGATCTTATCACAAAAGTCCCGGATGGCTTCAGGCGTATAACCACGCCTGCGCATGGCACTGATCGTCGGCATGCGGGGATCATCCCAGCCTGTGACATGTCCTTCCTGCACAAGCTGAAGCAGCTTGCGCTTGCTCATCACAGTATAGGTAACATTCAGACGGGCAAATTCATATTGCCTGGATGGATAGATCTCCAGATTTTTTATGAGCCAGTCATACAATTCCCTGTGGGGAACAAATTCAAGCGTGCAGATGCTATGCGTAATCTGCTCAATGGAATCACTTTGTCCGTGGGCAAAATCATACATCGGATAGATGCACCACTGATTGCCTGTGCGGTGATGATGCGCATGCTTGATGCGGTAAATAACCGGATCGCGCATCAGCATATTGGGACTCGCCATATCCGCCTTTACACGAAGCACCTTCTCTCCGTCGCGGTACTTTCCTTCCTTCATGGCACGGAATAAGGTCAGATTTTCCTCAACAGTCCGGCTTCTGAACGGACTGTCAGTGCCTGCCTTTACCGGTGTTCCCTTCTGTTCTGCAATCTGCTCGCTGGAGCTGTCATCAACATAAGCCAGACCCTTCTCAATCAGTTTTTCTGCAAAACCATAGAGCTGAGAAAAATAATTGGAAGCATAAAGTTCTTGCGACCAGTTGAACCCAAGCCAGCGGACATCTTCTTTTATACTCTCAACATATTCAACCTCCTCCGTTACGGGATTTGTATCGTCGAAGCGAAGGTTGGTTTTACCTCCGTATTTTATTGCCAGACCAAAATTCAGGCATATACTCTTGGCATGTCCGAGGTGGAGGTAACCGTTGGGCTCCGGCGGGAAGCGGGTAGCAATGGTTGTATGTTTGCCTGAACGAAGATCCTCTTCAATGATCTCCTCAATAAAATTCAATGACTTCTCTTCGGACATGGAAATTTCTGATAATAGGCTGCAAAGTTAACAGGTTTGCGCAGAGGCAGAGTAAGAAATTGATAAGAGCGATAGCTATTTAAGATACTGAAGGTCCTCCGGACGGTCAATATCATGAAGCTCCCTGAGAGGAAAAAATGACAACTCCGAAAGGGTCAGTTTTTGAATGGTCTGATCAAACACCTGCGCGCTGCCCCAATCCACACCACTAAATAATTCAGGCGCCCGGGCTTTTAATCCAAGCAGGTAATAGCCTCCATCAGACGCGGGCCCTATTACAGCATTATGGGTCTCAAGATTTTTAAATGCGGATTCAAGAAGCTCCGTTGTAATTTCAGGGCAATCGGTGCCGATTATCAGGATGGTTTTATATCCCACTTCAAACATCTGATTAAAAGCATGGGTCATCTTTTCTCCAAGGTCAGCACCATGCTGAACTTCTTTCATAAAAACCCGGTCGTCCCAGTAATCGCCAACAATCGCTTTACGGTCATAGTAGACAACCTTATCGCAGGAAACATCCGAAGCTACCTGCATTGTTCGCATGGCAAGTTTTAAATGTACTTCAAGGGCCATTTCATTTCCAATACCCGCAGCCAAACGCGTTTTTACATGGCCGGATATCGGATTACGATAGAAAATGATAATCAGGCGATCCTTCGTTTTATAACTATCCATTCAAAAAATATAAAAATGAATACAGCAAGATATTCGATTGCAGGAATCAGCGGATTTTCGTCATAGCCTGCGACATGATAACCGGAATATGTAAGAAGAATCATCCCGGACCATAAAAGTGGAAATCGGAATTTGCCAAATACTGAAAACATAATCAATGGCGTAATATACCAGGGATGTACAATGGTGGAAAAAAGCAGATATACTGTAAGCACAATCGTCCAGAGATCGGTCAGTTTTTGAAGCGAAGGACCGTGCTGAATTACATTCAGTCTCCGGAAGGAAATACCAAGTATGATAGCTGCTGATATGAATCCCATCACCGGCCCGGCAAATTCAATGATATTATACCCGGTGAAAATATTTCCTGATGCCCGCACAAGATACCACAGTGAGGGATTGAACTCAAACTTCTGAAAATACAGTGATAACCCTGAAGTCAAACCGCCGACCATTTCTGCTCCACCCATAAGAAAAAAACCTGTCAGCGTTAAAACAAATACTACCACACTCAAAACAAAAAACCTCTGCTTTGGAAGTACTCTGCTTATGGCAGGCAAAAAAATCAGCGGCAGCAATTTAGACATGACGGCTCCGGAAAATGCGATGGTGATACCGGCTGTGTTTTGTTTATAAAGAAACAGGAGCATGGCAGTCATAAAAAAGATTACATAAGCCTCATGATGGAGGTTACCGCTGAATTCCAGAATAATAAGAGGATTAAGCGCGTAAATGAACAGATTATTTACCGGAAGATTTAACGCTTTCAGAAGCCTCCACAATATCCATAAGGTGCAAAACTCAAAAACATAAATAACCAGCCTGAGAACCAGGACTGAAACTAACAGATTAGCCGACACATATGCCGATAACCGGAATACCAGCTGTGCAACAGGCGGATAAACAGTATGATAATCTTTTCCGTAAATAAATGGGAATAATTCTTCCAGTCGCTGTATATCAAAACGAGTAACGATTTCACGTGGTGTATGTGCAAATGAATTAATACCATTAACCCAGAGCTCACCATCCCAGATAAATCTGTAGAAATCATCTGAAAGCACAGGCACAGAGAATATAAATACAAGGCGGAAAGTAATGGAAAGTACAATTAAAACCCTGAAAGAAAACAGGTAAATATTCTTC
>JBMTCO010000071.1:0-13300 GCA_049430945.1 Cyclobacteriaceae bacterium | reverse complement strand
TACAGGGGGTGTGGAGCCGGAACCGAATAGCATCACACGCTGGTTCAATGCCGGTGCCTCTGTGGTAGGCATGGGCAGTAAGCTGGTAAGTAAAACGGTTATGGAACACGGAAAATTTCAGGAGCTTGAACGAAATACTGCTGTTTTGCTTGAAATAATTTCAGCTTTTAAAAAATCGTAAGTTCAAAGGTTGCTGATAAATATAATCCCTAACATCAGTGGCGCAATAAATCTGATAAGAAAAAGCCAGCCGTTAA
Organism: Cyclobacteriaceae bacterium; assembly: GCA_049430945.1. GTDB lineage: Bacteria > Bacteroidota > Bacteroidia > Cytophagales > Cyclobacteriaceae > ELB16-189. Next base: position 13,043 of record JBMTCO010000071.1, on the reverse strand, counting down.
AAACTCCGGGATATCGCAGTTTCATTTCTGTTTTTGTGTCTTCGCTTTTAAGAATCCATCCGGCAATGACAGCCATCAGGATTCCGCCCAAAGGCATAATCAGATTTGAGGATATGTAATCAATCACTTCAAAGAAGTTTTTTCCTGGTAACAAGCCGACAGGGGTGAGCGGTTTCCATTCTGACCAGATGTTGAAGGAAAATACCGTTCCCAGTCCAAGCAAAAAGAGCAGCATGCCTGCAATAACTGTAATTTTTTTACGGCTATAATTCAGACGTTCTTCAAGTCGTGAGACAATAGACTCCAGCAAGGAGATGCTAGAGGTGAGTGCGGCAAAAAATAACAGAACAAAAAAGAATGCACCGGCAATTCCACCGCCCGGCATGGCTTTGAATGCAACGGGCAGAGTCATAAAAATCAGCCCTGGACCTTCGGCCGGAGATAGTCCATATTGAAAGACAATTGGAAAAATCGCAAGTCCCGCAAGCACAGAAATCAGGCCATCACTGAATGCGATGACGACAGAAGAAGAAAGTATATTACTTTTTGGAGGCATATAAGCCCCGTAAGTCAGCATCACCCCAAGCCCTATACCCAATGAGAAAAATGCCTGACCAAATGCGGCAAGAACGACTTTAGGACTGATGAGGTCAAATTGCGGGGTGAATAAAAATGAAACTGCCCTACTGAAATCTCCCGTTATTGCTGCATATACAACCACTGCAATTAAAATTATAAACAACGCGGGCATCATCCAGTTGATGGATCGCTCAAGTCCCTTTTTCACACCCAGTGCAACAATCCACACAGTAGAAAGAATAAAAAATCCTTGTCCAAGCATCATTCTCAAAGGACTTCTCATGAGCGAATTGAAAAATTGCTGAGCACCAGCCGAGTCAATGTGATTCAGCTGACCTGTTATGGAAGTGATGGTATAGTCAGCAGTCCATCCGGCAATCACTGAATAAAAACTAAGGATCATGAAAACGACCGTCATCCCTGTAACCGCAAAATATTTCCAGTGTCTGCTCATGCCGTCGCGTACTGCAAGTAATTCCATGGTGCCTGCAAAATCTTTTTGCCCTCTTTTTCCGATAAGCATCTCGGCAGCCAGGATTGGAATACCCATGATCAGGAGTGAAAAAATGTAAACGAGTACAAAGGCACCACCGCCGTTTTAGCCTGCCAGATAGGTGAATTTCCAGATATTGGAAAGGCCTACTGTGCTTCCAATCGATGCAAGTAAAAAAATACTGTGTGATGTCCAGGATTTGGATGGCGTTGAGCTCATAGGCAATAATTAATTATCCGTGGCCTGAGCATTAAGATTATACCGCATGATCCTTCCGTGAGGTCCTTCTTTAATTCGTTCCAGATCCCAGACATCACCCTGAGGTGTTTTGAGCGCTGCTTTGGCGGTTTCAATTTGCTGCAAGTCACTTTCATCAAGCCGGAATTGAAATGTCCGGAGATTCTCTTCGAGGTGGTTTGTCGTGGCTGCACCGATGATCAGGCTACCAACGGCAGGCCTGGATAAAATATAATTTCCTGCAACGTTTGTGATGGTGACGTTGTGCTTTTCGGCAATCCGGGACAAAGTTTCCAGAAGATTCTGAAATCTTTCCCATCCGCCAGTTTCATCAATCATCAGTTTGTATTTGACAAGTGAACGATTTTCAAAAGCTCCCTGAGGTTCAGGTTTCCCAAGCCATTTGCTACTGATGAAACCCCCGGCTACAGTTCCGTAACAAAGCAGTTTAATTTCATTTTGCTTGCACAAGTCAACAAGACCTTTTTCAGGTCGGCTGTCCAATAAAGAATATTGTAGCTGAATGGTTTTGAGAGGAACGCCGGCTTTCAAAATTTTTGCAGTTGCTTCAGTGTTGAAATTAGTTGCTGAAATAAGTTCTATTTTACCCTCCTTCTGCAAATCGCACAACCAGCCTGCGGCCTCTGCATAACGGTCAATATGATAATCCCACCAGCTGAACTGAACCATGTCCAGTCGCTCTGTGCCAAGCCTTTTAAGAGACCTTTCAATAATCCGTGAAACATAACTTTTGTCCAATGTTGCGAGCGCATCGGCATCCGGTACAAATTTTGTCAGAACTCGAATGGGCCTTATTTCTGAGTGGAGACGTTTCCACTCATTCAGGAATTTTCCTATGAGTTGCTCAACTCCGGTGTAAATATCGGCACAATCAAAGGTAGTAATACCGGCCTCTGCATAACTTATCATGTCCTGCACAGGATCTGTATTTAACTGGTCACGATGGCCGCTGCTTAATTGCCATCCTCCTTTTATAATCCGCGAAATCTCAAAATCCTTGGTAAGGCTTATTGCGGGGATCTTGGAATTTACTCCTTCCATAAATTTTCTTCTGTAATCGGCACTATGGTAGTGGCATCCCTTTTCAGTGATCTTTTTCCAATTCTGCTGATTTTGAACAATGCTCCGCAATGGGGATCAGGACATGCAATGACATGATCTGTCGCCATCCAATCAAACTGATTTAATGGTCGTTGTTTGGCCGGAAGCAATGGAAGCAGTGCCGCAAGTGCATACATAGAAAATGGTTCCTGATTGATGAAGTGAATATTTTCTCCGCGCACCTCAAAGGCAGGACCGGTGCGATGACTGCACACAAAGGGCTTGTCACTTTCAATGACATCTACGCGAAGGTCATAAATGATAAATTCAGGTGAATCCATGGTACTAATCAGTTTTTAATAAACACAAGATATTGCCAGGGACTCATTTTTAAAGATTCTGAAGTTCCGATGGTATATTCCTTGCCTGTAAAATAATCTTTATAGGTGCCTGATGAATTGGCATCCGTTAATTTGAATTCCTGCTCTTTTCCGGTAAAATTTAAAATGCCAATCACAGTATTTTCGTCTTTTGTTCTGCTGAAGGCAAAAATTTCTGGTCCCTGATTGATCCGAACTACAGGTCCTCCATATTCTCCGGCATACAGAGCTTTATTTTGCTTTTTGAGCGTTGTCAGTTGTTTGTAGAAGGGCTGAAGTCCGAGCGAATCTTTCCAGCTGATATTATCCTTTTCAAAAAACTTGAGGCGTTTTGCAAGCCCCGCTTCCTGTCCGCTGTAAATCATTGGAATACCATAGGCAGTGAAAATAAATGTTGCGAAGGTTTTGTGTCCTTCTCCGAATTTTTCAAACATGGTTCCCGACCATGAATTTTCGTCATGATTGGTAATCATGGTCATGCGAAATGGTTTTCTTCCATACTCTTTGGTGTCACGTTCAATCCATGATGCCACATCATCAGCTGTTTTCTTTCCTGTACCAACATCTTCAGTAATGTGCAACAGCTCCCAGGCATAGGTTAGGTCAAACTGCAGATGCATTCTGGCACCATCCCATTCGGCAAGCCACAACAAATCTTTTATCTTGCCCAACTCATCGCGGACTTCTTCCCAGAAATACAAAGGGATCTCATGGCCTGCATGATCACAACGAAAACCATCAATATCAAATTCTGTTACCCAGTATTTCATTGCATCAATCATGGCTTCCCGCGTTCCCTGCTTTGTATGGTCAAGCAGTGCTATATCTGTCCAGTCTGCCTCATGCATGATATTGCCATCCTGATCGCGAACATAAAATTCTGGATGCTCAGTAATCCAGATGTTGTCATATGAGCTGTGATTTGGAACCCAATCCAGAATGATGCCCATGCCAAGATTGTGTGCCTGTTTAACCAGATTTTTAAAGTCTTCAGCAGAACCGAATTCAGGATTCACACCCTTGTAATCCTTTACGGAGTAGTAGCTTCCAAGAGGTTCCTTTCTGTTTTTTTCTCCGATGGGATGAATGGGCATAAACCACAGCATGTCTACACCCAAGTCCTTAAGCCGTGGCAGATTTTTTGCAAATGCATTAAAAGTACCTTCGGGCGTGTATTGACGAATATTGACTTCATAGATGGTGTATCCGGCGGCTTTTGCAGGCCAGATATCTTCTGTAGGTTTAACAACTGCATTTTCCCGGTTATTGCAGGCACTCAGGAAAACTATGGCAAGAAAGGTTGAAGTAATAATTGATTTCATGGTTTTAAAATTTAGGCAGTCACGAATTTGCAGTAAATGGCAATGCCTTCAAAATCACTTAACCTAAACTTATCCTTCAGGGCTTAGAATCTACATTGCAAAGGTTTTCGGACCCGTGTTTTATTGTAGGTTTGTCCTTGTTAAACGACGATGTTTCTTGCGTATGGACAATAATTACGATGTCATCGTTCTTGGAGTCGGCTCAATGGGTTCTTCGACCTGTTATCACCTTGCCGCTCGTGGTTTAAAAGTGCTGGGACTTGAGCAGTCCACTATTGTTCATGAGCAAGGTTCTCACCATGGGCAAAGCAGAATCATTCGTAAGGCATATTTTGAACATCCGGATTATGTTCCGCTGCTCAAGCGGGCTTATGAACTTTGGAATAATCTTGAAGCAGATTCGGGAGAAAAACTTTATACGGAAACCGGCCTTTTGTATGCAGGAAATCCTGAAAGTGCTTTGATAAAGGGAATTCATGACTCGGCATCAATTCACGGTATTCCTGTAGAGTCTCTGACAGCAGCCCAAAACCGGGATGTTTATCCAGTTTTTAATTTTCCTGATTCATTTGAAGTAATTAAGGAACCCGGAGCAGGATTTCTCAATCCCGAAAAATGCATCAGGATATATGCGCAGAAGGCTATTGAAAAGGGAGCTTCAATAATGGTGAATACGAAAGTACTCAGCTGGAAATCTTTCGAAAGTCATATTGAGGTCATAACCACTGCCGGGAAATTTTATTCTGATAAACTTGTGATCACTACAGGTCCATGGATGTCACAAATACTTTCGGGCATGGTTAAACACCTGAAGGTAACCCGTCAGACTGTCTTCTGGGCTGAAATGAAATATCCTGAGATGTTTTCGTCAGATCGGTTTCCATGCTGGTTGGCAGAGCATCCGGATACCGGTGAATATTTTTATGGATTTCCTATTCTGCACTTAGAAAAATTCGGGCAACCTGTTGGATTGAAATTCGCTCAGCATAATCCCGGAGAAATAGTAAACCCTGACACCGTGAACAGAGTTGTTTCTCAGGAAGAATGTGACCATATCAGCACTAATATCGAAACTTTTTTTCCCGGAAGTTTTAAGTCCATTTTGCGGACAAAAGTTTGTCTCTATACTTATTCATCTGATGAGCATTTTATAATAGACAAGCATCCTGATGATCCCCGGGTGGTATTTGCCGGCGGTTTCAGCGGTCATGGGTTCAAGTTTTCATCTGTGACAGGAGAAATTCTTGCTGACCTTACCACTAACGGATCATCAGAAATGCCGATTGATTTTCTTTCGCTTTCACGGCTTTTATAGTCCTTATTTCTATAAGTGGTTTGGGTATAGGTCCAAGTCTGTGTTTATTTGTGAAGTGTTTTTCAAATTAATTCTGTGTTTACCCGGATTTTTCATTGCCGGGATGGCTTTCGGTCAGGATCAGGTTTCATTGCCGGTCAAAATGTATGAACAGGCTTTAAAAGGGTCACAGCAGCTTTTTAATGGAACCGAGTATTTTAAGTATAAGTCATACGCAGGTGAGCATCCATACTTTTTGTCTGATCAGTACATTGTTGGTGCTCTGAATTATGATGGTGTTTTTTACCCTGCCGTACCTCTTTATTATGATATCTATAAAGATCAGCTGGTCACTCCTTATTATTTTGATGGTTCATGGATGGCGTTTGTGGGCCAATTGGTTCAGAACTTCAGATTGATGGACCACTTTTTCAGTTATTTCAAGGAAACAAAAGGTGACCTTCCCGGTGCCGGATTTTATGAGGTTTTATACAGCGGTAAAATCAAATTGATTGCACGACACAGAAAGTTTTTGAGCGAAAAGATTGATGGCATTGAAGTTATCAGGGATTTCAAACAGTCAGTGGAATATTATCTGCTGAAAAATGATCAGTCGTTCAGGCTCAATGAAAGGGAAAAAGTTCCTCAGGCATTAAAGGATCAGAAAACCGAGTTACGGAATTTTCTTCGTAAAAATCCGACTGCAACCCTCAGCGACCTTGTACGGCATTATGATTTAATGAAATGAGACAGGGTATACTATTTGTGGCATGTTTTCTTATTGCAGGGTATGTGGTTGCCCAGCAGCCTGTTTCTGTGAATCTGAACAATGCAAGCTTTAATGAGCTTGTCAGTTCAATTGAAAGTCAGTCACCCGTTAAAATTTGGTACGACAACAAGCTGACAGATACCCTGCGTGTAACATTGAATGTGAACTCGTTACCGGTAAGAGAGGTCCTTCTGATGGCATTGCAGGATCCGGAGTGGAATGTAATTCGGGATGCCGGAAATAATATTTATATCGTGTGGAGGCGAAACATTTTTACAACACTTCCGCCTGGTTTAATCTCAGGCATCAATGGAGAAGAGTCTGTAGCAGATTTGAGTTCGTTTGAACGCAAATCATCTTCCGGTCGTGAACCTGAGAAAGTGGTTGTAATTGGAAAGCCGTCACGCAGGCTGACAGGAGATGCAGCCATTACAGGAACAGTAAGAGATGCAGCCACAGGAGAGCCTCTGAGTGGCGTTGCAGTATTTCAAAGAGCGCCACTGGTTGGTACCACAACCGATGCCCTTGGTCAGTACAGTATAAAGCTTGATAAAGGGAGGCGGATTCTCAATTTCCAGAGTGTTGGAATGAAGCCTGTACAGATCATTGTCATGCTTTATGATAATGGTGTCCTGAATACCGATCTGCAGGAAGAAGTAACAGCACTCAAAGATGTTGTTGTAAATGCTGAAAGGGATAAAACTGTTCAGGGAACCCAGATGGGTAAAGAGAAACTTGACATCCGTTCTATGAAGCAGTTGCCGATGGCTCTCGGTGAGACTGATGTACTTAAAGCAGCACTTGCTTTACCGGGAGTTCAGTCTGTTGGGGAAGGTGCCGGCGGACTGAATGTAAGGGGTGGGGCATCAAGCCAAAATCTGGTTTTGTTTAACGGCGCGACCATTTATAACCCATCTCATTTATTCGGATTTTTCTCCACTTTCAATCCGGATGTCGTAAAAAATCTTGAGCTTATTAAGAGCGGACTTGAAGCTGACCGGGGTGGAAGACTGTCCTCTGTTTTTGATGTGACATCAAGGGAAGGTAATCTTAAAAAATTCACCGCTTCCGGTGGTATCAGCCCTATTACAGGCAGGCTTACTCTTGAAGGACCCGTTATTAAAGAAAAAACTTCTGTGCTGGTAGGAGCAAGAACTACTTATTCAGACTGGATTTTACGCAGACTGGATTCAGATGAATTTAACGGCAGTACTGCCGGATTCTATGATGGTAATATTCAGATCAGTCACAAAATAGATGACAACAACCAATTGACTGTTTCAGGTTATATAAGCCGTGATAATTTTCAGTTAAACTCAGATACCACCTATCGTTATGGCGACAAAAACAGCTCACTCAGGTGGGTTCACAGGTTTAAGGGAGGGAATTTTTCAGAAGTAACTGCAGCCTACAGCCGATATGATTTCTCTGTCAGCAGCAGAGAAAATCCTGCAAATGCTTTTCGTTTCCGGTATGACATAGGGCACGGACAACTTCGCTCAGGAATCAGCTGGATCTTAAATGCAAAGCATACCCTTACTGCCGGTGTTCAGTCTGATTTATACACACTTAATCCCGGAATTTTTGAGGGTCTTGGTGAAGCATCTGTGATTGAGAATAAGGTTCAGCAAACTGAGCGGGGTGTTGAAATGGCACTTTATGCCGGAGATCAGTTTGAAATCACAAATAAAGTTTCAGTTTACGCGGGTTTAAGGTATTCATGGTATGCGCAGCGTGGTCCCCGTGATGTGATTATTTATCAGCCCGGCACCGCTGTTGAGGTGGTCAACATGATCGACACTGTTACTTACGGGAGTGGTACTTTAAAATCCTACCATGGTCTTGAGCCCAGACTCAATTTCAGATATCTGATCGATTCACGCACATCTTTTAAGTTCAACGTTGGCAGAACACGACAATATCTTCAGATGCTTTCTAATAACACTGCCATTGCACCGACCGATGTATGGAAGCTCAGCGACCGGTACATCAAGCCTCAGATTGCAGATCAGATCAGCATCGGCTGGTTCCGCAATGCAGGTGCATCATTTGAAATTTCAGCAGAGGCTTATTATAAATTTTTAAAATCAGCTACCGATTTTCAGAATGGCGCAGAGCTTTTTCGCAATGATCATATTGAGACGGAAGTACTTAATGCAAGAGGAAAGGCCTATGGTATTGAGTTTATGGTCAGAAGGTCAACAGCCAGACTGAGCGGATGGCTGAGTTATACCTGGTCAAGGTCTTTCATGCAGTCTGCAGGTCTTATTGAGGCAGAAAAGGTTAATGGCAACCGATGGTATCCGGGTAATTTTGATAAGCCGCATTCGGTAAACTTCATAAGCAACTATAAGTTTAACCGGAGGATTAATGTTTCATGGAATTTGACCTACAGCTCCGGAAGACCAATTACCCTGCCTGTGGCAAAATACAATCTGGGCGGTGGTGGCAGGCTTGAGTATTCTGATCGTAATGCATTCCGTATTCCGGACTATTTCAGATCAGATGTTTCAATAAATCTTGAGGGAAATCATAAGATAAAAAAGCCCGGCCATAGTTCCTGGTCATTTTCCGTTTATAACATAACCGGCCGAAGAAATGCATTCTCAGTTTTTTTCCGACAGGAGGGCAATCAGGTCAAAGGATACAAGCTTAGCATTTTCGGACAGGCAATACCAACCATAACCTGGAATTTTAAAATATGAGTATGCGTATTGGTTCGGTCATTTTAATAATTCTTTTCATCCTTTCAGGATGCCTGGATCCCTATGAGCCGCCAGTTTCAAAAGAGACTGCTGATTTTCTGGTAGTTGACGGATACATCAATGCCACTGAAGGGATTGCGACAGTTAAATTATCCCGGGGTGTATCACTCAGTGATGATGACAATGCCCCTGTCGTGTCAGATGCAATAGTTAAGGTCACCGGCTCCGATGGTGTTGTCAGGGTTCTACCTGTCGTAGCCCCCGGAAGATATGAGTTGACTTCCTTTTTTCCTTTTGAACATACCTACACCCTTTCCGTAAAGCTGCAAAGCGGACAGTCCTACGTTTCAGATGAGATTACCCTTCAAAGAAACTTCCCGATCGAAAATTTGAGGTGGGAGGCAGATGAAGAAAACCTTAAATTCTATACTTCTGTTTCTGCACCCGGAAAAGAAACTTATTATTTCAGGTATGAATATGAAGAGACTTATGAGTACAGGAGTGTTTTTCAGTCGGACTGGAAATTTGCAGGTTCCGGCTTTGCCTACAGAGATATCACTGAAAATATTTCAATCTGCTGGAAAGAGAATTCATCCTCTGCTGAGTTGCTGGCGTCCACTGAGGGACTTTCCCTTAATATAATATCTGACTTTAATGTGCTTCGCATCCCGAGGGGAGACCGAAGATTATGGTTTGGTTATAGCCTTAAGGTAAGGCAGCATACACTTGATCAACAAGCTTTTCAATATCGTGAAAATTTAAGGAAGGTGAGTGAATCACTCGGCGGACTTTTTGATCCGATTCCTTTTTCAGTAACCGGCAACATCCGTCCGGACTCCGATAATGATGGGTTGCCGGATGCCGAAAGCTCTGGGAATAATCGTGTGCTTGGGTATTTTTCAGGAGGAGAGGTCACAGAACGCCGTCTTAATCTGAGAAATTTTGAACTTCCTTCAGGCTATTACGGAACGCAGTCAACTACCTGTGCTGAGGCCTACGTGGGAATATCGGATTTTCAATCCATCGTGGGCAGGGATGTGAACCTGATAAGGGCACAATATCAGGGGCTGGCAATTATTGGATTTTACTATGGTATCCCTGCATGTACCGACTGCCGTCTGGAAGGCGGTGTGCCACTGAAACCTTCATACATGGATTAACCTGTGAGAAATTTTAATCTTCATATCAAACAAATTTTCTGGCTTTTGTTGATTTCCTTTTCAGCAACAGGTCAGGTGCGCCCATCTGCTTCAGTTAAACTCCTGCAGCCGGATGATCCTGGAGAAAAGGTTTTTGTTCATTTCAGCCAAACTGCAATCATTAGCGGTGAACTTCTGTGGTTCAGTCTATTTGTGACAGATGCACAATCGCATCGTCCTTCAGTGCTGAGTAAAATTGCCTACGCTGAACTTCTTGATGGATCCAATACCCCGCTCATTCGTGATAAAATTCTGCTCGGAAACGGCTCAGGTTTTGGATCCTTTTACATACCTGCATCTATTCCATCCGGTGTTTATGTTTTCCGTGCCTATACCTCATGGATGAAAAACTCTGAACCGGAGTTTTACTTTCATAAAGAAATCAGAATTGTAAATACACTCAGAACCCCTGAAACATTCCTTTTGCCTGCAACCTCTTCCACACCTTCGGTTTCATTTTTTCCGGAAGGCGGTCATCTTGTAAATGGACTGAAATCAAGGGTTGGGTTTCATGTTAAGGATCAGTCCGGTTACGGCATTGATGCAAAAGGATTTTTAATTTCAGGAAAGGACACGGTTGCCAGCCTCCAAACCGGATTAAACGGACTGGGCGATTTCCATTTTACTCCCAAAAAGGACGCCAGTTTCTCTGTGGTTTTGAAGGATCAAAAGGGTATAATAATTCCTGCTCAATTACCTGATATTACTGATTTCGGACTTGTAATCTCATTGGAAGACAGGGGAGAAGGTAATTTCACTCTTAGAATGCAGGCATCTGAACCCTTGAAAGGCAATGTCTATCGGTTGCTTTTGCATTGCAGATCCAGCTTAATAGAAGACCATTCAGTTCGCCTTTCTGAAGGGTATGCCACACATACATTTACAAAAAAGAGTTTGGGCCCGGGAATCAATCACCTTACCATCCTGAATGAGGAAGGCCAGCCTGTGGCGGAACGATTAATTTTCAAAAAACCTGATCCTTCAGCTTTCAAAGTTTTCTCAGGTCAGCAGGTTTACAATGTCAGATCCCGTGCTCAGGTTTCATGGTCCGGTGTACCTGATTCACTCACGAGGTTGTCTGTGGCTGTTGTTAGAACCGACTCACTTGACAGCGGTATTGATATTGTTTCCGGCCTTTATTTGTCCTCTGATTTGCATGGTTTGGTAGAAACGCCTGAATATTATTTTTCTGACAACCATGATGCAGAGCCTATGGCAGATATTCTGATGCTCACTCACGGGTGGCGGAGGTTTGATGTTAGTAATCTTCACTCCGGAAAGGCACGGTCTTACCGATTTCTGCCTGAATTGAAGGCACACCTCATTTCTGCGCGTATACTTGATGCATCAGAAAAGCCTGTTCCAGGGAAAACAGCCTACCTTGCTGAACCCGGAAAAATCATCAGGCTCTATACAGCCATGAGCGATTCTGCAGGCAGACTTTTTTTTGAAGTTAAGCCGGGAATGAGAGGTAGCAGGTTGATTATTCAACCAGACCGGTCAGATAGCCTGCTTCATGTAATTGCTGAAAGTCCGTTTAGTGATAAATACAGAAAACTGAGACCTTCCATTTTGAAATTGAGTCCTTTAGTGGCTGACGGTCTTACGCAGCGCAGTATTGATATGCAGGTCCAGGACATTTTCAGAGAACAGGAAACTTTTTTCACTACACCGCCGCCTGCGCAGGATACCATTCCATTTTACGGAACGCCGGATGAAAGCTACCGGCTGGATGATTACGTAAGATTTCCATCTATTGAGGAGGTGCTTAGGGAATTTGTAAAAGGTGTATGGGTAAGAAAAAAGGAGGGCAATTTTAGTCTGACCATCCTTGATAAGGATGTCAACCGGATGTTTGACAAAGCTCCGGTTCTTCTTGTTGATGGTGTTCCGGTCCGTAACGCAAACAGATTGTTTGAGGCTGATGCACTTAAAATCAGACAGATTGATGTGGTGACCAGAAAATTTTTTACCGGTCCTTTGGTTACCGAAGGACTTATAAGCCTTCATTCCTACAACGGTGATATGGCAGGGTTGAATCCGGATAGAGGAAGCGCTATTGCAGATTTATCAGGACTGGAGGAAAAAAGAATATTTCATGCCCCATCCTATGGCACAATTCAATCGCGTGAAAGCAGGCTCCCTGACAGAAGAAGAGTACTTTCTTTTAATCATCATTTATCAGCGGGCCCCGGTTTAGGCATCCATGAGTTTTATACTTCAGATGTTGAGGGTAATTATTTTATCATTGTGAATGGACTGACACCTGCAGGTCTCCCATTTACGGGAACGGCGGAGTTCAGAGTCTCCAGATAAATAATTCAGGAGCTGCGAAGGAGCAATGGTTATCTTTGTTTTTCGCTTAAACAAAACTGCCACAACCCAGAATTATTATGGAGCATCTGATGTCTGATCCCCTTATTGTTGCGGTTTTTACAATTGTCATTATTGGCATGCTGATCATGGACCTGGGCGTATTTAACCGCAAAAGCCATGAAATAAGTAACAAAGAGGCCCTCTGGTGGTCTGTTGTCTGGATTGGATTGTCCATGGTATTTAGTGGATTTTTGTACAGCGCAGTGCCTGGTGAATCTGCTCTTGAAATCTTCGCACAGTATCAGACAGCCTACTGGATTGAAAAAGCTTTATCGGTTGATAATCTTTTCGTTTTTATACTGGTGTTTAATTATTTTAACGTGAGGCCGGAGCACCAGCACAAGGTTTTGTACTGGGGTATTATTGGTGCAATTGTATTCAGAGCTATTTTCATTTTTGCGGGTATTGGTATAATCTATTTTACCTACTTGCCTGAAATGACAATTTTTGGTCAGCCTGTTCATATCAATGCTGTACTATTGATTTTTGGGATGTTTCTTGTTTATGCAGGCTTTAAGTCATGGTTTGTAAATGAAAAAGATGACGAGGAGACTGATTTCAGCAAGAGCCCGGGTGCACGACTAATCTATAAGCTCTTTCCTGTAAGCAGGGAATTTGACCGAGATA
>JBMTCO010000070.1:0-13476 GCA_049430945.1 Cyclobacteriaceae bacterium | reverse complement strand
GGAAACTACTTCAGAGCGAAAGCTTGAACTGATCAATGAATTGCGAATGAAATGGACACCCTACCCCGGTGCAAAGGTTGAAGTGAAAAACTTTGAACAGGGACCGCCCATCAACGCACCTGTTGAAGTGCGACTGTTCGGGGACAATCTGGATACACTCCAATCACTTGCAGGCCGCGTTGAAACAATGCTTACCAAAACAGAAGGCACTATTTATGTGAGCAATCCCGTGGAGCATCTGAAGTCGGATATCAAGGTTGAGATCAACAAAGAGAAAGCTCGCATGCTGGGTATCCCAACTGTCAGTATTGACCGTACTGTTCGCCTGGCTGTTGCGGGACTTAATATCGGTAAGTTTTCGGCAGAGAACGGAGATGATGTAAGCATTGTGGTAACCAAAGGCAACGAAGGCACGCCGACTATTGAGGCCCTTGAAAATCTTTATGTAAACAATCATCAGGGACAAGCCATTCCGTTGAATCAGGTTGCTGATTTTAAGCTGGAGGCCTCACCGCTCAACATCAATCATTTTGATAAGATACGGATGGTAGCTGTCACGGCATTTGTGGATAAGAATTTCCTTGCCGGTAATGTTATTGCTGATGTCGAGAAACAAATGAAACAAATGACCTTGCCCGCCGGGTACAGTTATGGAATGGGTGGTGAACTGGAGAGCAGGCAGGAATCTTTCGGCGGATTTGAAAGCGTGATTATCATCACCATCTTTCTGTTTATTGCCGTGCTCATTCTGGAGTTCGGAACATTCAAAAGCACGCTCATTGTATTATCTGTAATTCCGCTTGGAATTGTTGGTTCTGTGCTGGGGTTACTGATCACCGGAAACTCCTTGTCGTTTATTGCCATTGTCGGACTTATTGCACTTGCCGGCATTGAAGTGAAGAATACTATTCTGCTGGTTGATTTCACCAATCAGTTGCGTGCGCAGGGTAAAAGTCTGGAGGAAGCCATTCGTGAGGCTGGGGAAGTCCGGTTTCTGCCCATCATTCTTACCTCACTAACAGCGATTGGCGGGTTACTGCCTATTGCCTGGTCATCTAATCCTCTGATCTCTCCTCTTGCTATTGTCCTTATCGGGGGACTGATCAGTTCGACCCTGCTTTCGCGCGTGGTTACACCTGTAGTTTATAAGTTGATGCCTCCGCGGGTGAAGGGGGTGTGAAACCTGTATACCATTAATTTTATTGTGCCAAAAAGAATTTTGTTTCCTGTTTGGGAATAAGAAGGTAGCCTTTTAATGGGAGTTCTGATGATGAGAGTGGGAAAGATGGGTTAGTCCATGACACCACTTTGGTTGTTAATCGGTTTGGGAATTTAAATGGTGTCTACCAATTCAATGGTAACGCATACATGCAAGTATTGAGCACTAAGGTTCCCTCAGCCGGATTACCGAAGGCATAAGACTTCCAAATGTCCCTGTTTTTCTTCTTGACACTTCCGACAAAGTCCTAAAGACCGTGCTCATCGACAAAGACGGTCACTCCACCTTCACCTAGCTCGCTTCGAGCCTATCCGAATCCTGCGGAAGTGGAGGTTCTTCTGGTATGGTGCAGCAAAAGCGACGCGCCTTTGCAACTTCAATTGACCACCTCTTCAGGACAGGTTGTTCTGCGACAATCAATTGCCGTTAAGTTTTTAGACACCTGAGCCTTTTAAAAACTTAAGGCTCAAAATAAGCCAGGCTGCTGCCTACCCACGTATTGCCCTTATTAAAACGCAATCCAATCATCTGACCTTTACTCAGTCGGACCAGATTACTCACCGCTTTAGGGCGTGGGGTGCCCTCTTCCCAAAAATAAATTATTCTGACTTCGGCCTTGACCGGTCCGTCAGGTGCAAGTAAGGCATCAGCGTACTTGACCTTACGTTGTAATATCCAGTTCTGCGGATCTTTTATTTTCAAAATATCCTGTGGTGTAGGATCCAGGATGATACCCTGGCCTGCAAAGGAGAAAAGCGGTTTAAGAGCATAATCCTCGAGATTTTTCGGTACCTGATTTAGATCTGAAAGGAATCGGGCCTCTGGAATAAAAGGATGTTGCTTGAGGAAAGGAAGCGTATGCTTGCTGATGCGATAAAACCAATTTGGATGCGTAATCCATTCTACATCCAGCTCCTCCAACATCACTTTTCCCTTTGCCACAACCTCCGGTGAATACTGCTGCACTTCATCAAAAACAACCCGGTTAAAGATTCGCTCTATTCTGATCCGCCTTCCGTCCCTGCGATAAAAAAGGTACCTCCCCTCCCTTTCAAGTTCGGTGAGGCACACCACCGGTATATCCATATAATTCCTGAAGCAATAGAAATCCACTCTTGTGCCTTGTCGATCCGGAAAAATATCAAGCAAGATTACCGACTCAGGTTTATGATCACCCATGATCATTTTCTGTAGTAAAGCCAGATAGTCGGAAGAATTGAATCCGTTTAAGTAACAACTGAAATCATCCGGGATGTGAAAATGCCGACGAATCATTTCATCGTGCCAGACCTTAAGAGCATAGATGGTAGGAAATCCCTGTAGCTCAATAAGTTGAGGTATCCATGCACCCTCAACATCTTTACAAATCGCAAAATCAAACATCAGCCAATGCGGGTTCGCCTCCGCACCGGGCACATGCCAGTCCACCGGAATAGCACCACTGCTTTGCTGCAGGAATGTGGGACTGCAAATGTCATCAACGATTTTTTCACAGACAGACAGCATCTGCTCCTTGCAGCGGGCAGGAACAAATAATGGAGTTTCCGCGATACGAATATCAAGTGCACCGGGATACGGTGCTTTAAGTTCCTCCAGAAAGTGCAGGTATGCTACATCGCTGAATGTGTTATTGAATTTTTTCCGCAGTTCAGAAATCATTCCGCATTGTTTATGTATTAGAAATAAGGTTTTTCAACAAAGTTCTTTCTGAACTAATAGCCTTACACATAGCAACCAGCTCAACCATTAATATTAAAAACAAAAAATCTGAAGGCTAAAAATACTGCGGCAGGTCATAAAAATAAATCCGGAAATATGTTATTGCAGGAGAAAAACTCAGGAGGATGGTCGGCCTGATGAAAATTCATCAACATTCATCCGGGCAACTGCCTCAAGGGATGAAGTCGTTTTATACTTCTTTCTTTGCCTTGTGCTGCTGTTGCCTATACTCAATATTGAAAACATATCTTTATGATATTTCAACGCATTCCTGCTGACATAATAAGGCGCAAGCACCTCGAGCCACTTAACAATTTCATCTTTGAGATTACCGGAACCGGAGGTATCAGGAAGGATGTATAAAGCTTCCATACCATCTTTCACAGCACGCCATTTATTTTCTCTTAATACCCAAAGCGGAGGCGAAAGATTGGCATTTTCATCATCCTGATGGTCTTCAAACCAGTGACCCAGCATCTGAATAAATGCAACGATTGCCAACAGCTCCATTCGGGATGCGATGCTGTCACAGATTCTGATTTCCAGAGTTCCCTGCTCCGGACTAGGACGAACATCCCACCATATATCTTTCAAATCCCTGATAGAACCAAAGCGAAGCATTTTTTCCATCAGGTTCTGATACTCTTCCCATGTTTTAAAGTGATACGGAATCGCTCCCGTGGGAAAGGATTCAAACATGGTTGGCCTGCATGCTGCCAGATCTGTATCCAAACCATGCCAGTAAGGGGAGCTTGCTGACAGCGCTATCAGGTGCGGTACAAAACGAAGGAAAAAGTTATGGAACCGGATGCACTCATCTCCGGAGCGCATTCCCAGATGAACATGCGTACCATAAACAGCTGTACGGCGAAGCAGCCACCTGCTCTTTTGCTCCAGCAGCGTATGGTATCGGGGCGTTGGTGTCACTTGCATTTCAGAATAATGTGCAAAAGGATGTGTTCCGGTTGCAGCAAAACACAGATTCAGAGGTCGACTTTCCTGCTGAAGAATGGAATAACTGATTTCAAAAAACTTATCCATTTCATCAACATGTCGGAATACTGGTGAGATCAACTCAATCGTACTCTTAAACAGCTCCTTACTAAGGCCGCTTAGCGTAGTCTGTGACATTAATTCCTCCGCACGAGGGACCAAATCAAGGCTTTTAACATCAAGAATCTGAAACTCCGCTTCAACTCCAAAAGTCAGTGAAATGGGATTCCTTTTGAATTCAACCATGATCAGTAATTTTATCAAATGAGAACAGCATAACCGATCAGGATGGCAAAAGGGTTAGTTTAAGGTAACCGAAGATATACCATGCCGATGAAATTACATAATCAGGTCAATCAATGGTTTTTATCCGGCCGACCATTGAATTTAAATTAATGATATAGGTTTTACCATTCCACGCGCTCTGATCGCATCAGGCTAAACCGGTAACCAAAACCCACAGCGGTACAGGAATACTTATTTTAGATTAGAAATATTACTTATTAGAGAGATTGCGGACCCGACATCCGGAGGCACCAAAATAAGGCCATATATAAGCCCGTACATATGCCCGGGTAAGCAACTGGAATCGATTGTATCAGGCCTGTAGCGGTAGTTTCTTGAAGAATATACAACTCCGTTACTTCCACCAAAACCTGCGATATTCCCTATCTTTATTATTTTTGGTCCCAAAATTTCAGAACAGAAATAGCTCATCAAAGCAAACCATAAAAACCTGATTAATAAAATTGTAGACAAAAGAACCCTAACTACCCTACCTAAATGAATACGAACAGAAAAGCCTACGGACATGATTCTATTTTATTGAATCAGACCAGTGATAAAAAATCACTGAAATTCAGGCATATAATTAAGTTTTACTTCGATAATGCACTCAGCAAAACCAGGAATTTCATCCTCTTTTTGCTCTTATCCTCAGCCGTCCTTGGAATGATCATGGCGGTCTTTCAATATTTCATCCTTAAAGAGGAAAACTTTCCGGGAATCAATGGATGGTGGAACGGTTTCACCAGGATCATAGATCCTTATGGATTGATTTTCAGGAAAGCTGAAACATGGTCTGAAAGGGGTTTAAATGTCATGTATTGGACACTTGGTACAGTAGTTTCCGGCACCGTCATCGCCTTTATCACCCAAAACCTGATAAGCCTTACACAGTATCTGAAAGCAGGTAGAAGCCAGGTTATATCTGATAAACATACCCTGATCCTGGGATGGTCAAACAACATTCATGTTATCGTCTCAGAACTCGCAAAGGCTAACAGCAATGTGAAAAATCATTCTATCGTGATTTTCTCCGACCAGAAGAACGAGTTCATGCAAGACTATTTCAAGACGAACCTCTCCTCAGATTTAAGAACCAATGTCATCACCAGAAACGGAAACATAAGCAGTCCCAATGATCTTCAATTGGTGAATCCGCGACAGGCCAAGAGCATCATCGTAATCGGAAATAACAACAGCAGTGATGTTGAACTGACCATGTGCATCATGGCCTTATACACCCATGTTTCAGGTACCGGTGTGTCCCTCATCGTGCAGGTCAAAAACAAATCAACAATTGATTACCTGAAAAATTTGAACACCATCAATGTCATTCCTATTCAGAACCAGGATGTGATTGTGAAAGTCTGCTCTCAGGCCATCAGACAAAAAGGTATCGGTAAAGTAGTACTTGACTTCCTTGACTTTGACGGAAATGAAATTTACTACCATGAAGAGCCTAAACTCACAGGCTCTACCTATCTCGAAGCATTGGATTCATTTGAAAATTCAGCTGTCATAGGAATTTTAAAGAAGGATGGCAAACCGGTTTTAAATCCATCCGCAACTTCCAAAATAGAAGCAGGTGACAAACTTATTCTATTTTCAGAAGATGATGATTCCATTTTCTATACCGGCAGTAAAACACAAACACAAACTCAGGCAACGGTCAGTTCAGACGGTGGCTCTGGCAAAGCCGATGCCATCAGTCTGCTGGTATTGGGCTGGTCAAAGTTCACCATTGATGTACTCAACAACTACATGGGTTTTTCAAAATCCCCACAAACCATTTTCCTTTATGTCAATGGGGATTTGTACCCGGAAATACCTATTGATTTACTGAACAAAGTAGGTTGCAAAGTTGTTTTTCTGAAAGAAAATGAAGCAAACCTGCCTGAGCTGATTGAAGCAAATAACATCACTGATGTTCTTATCCTGCCCTATTCAGACAAATTGTCAAAAGAAGAAGCTGATGCTGTTACGCTCATCAAAATGTTAGAGCTCAACAATTTGAATCTAACCAGAAGCGACGATAAAATAAGGGTTATTGCCTATCTGATGGATTCTTCCAAAGTGGAACTGGCATCGATTACAGAAACAGAGGAGCTCATTGTCAGCGATAACCTGTCTGCTCTTATGATCGCACAGTATTCAGAAAATCCACAATTAAAGCCTGTATTTGAGGAAATCTTCGATCCTGACGGAGCCGCAATCAACCTTATACCCGCAGAATCAGTGGTAGGCATTGGGCAACAAGTTACCTTTTCAGAAATCGTCCTGAAAGGAGCAATGAAAGGATTATCTGTAATCGGAATATGCTACGGGGACGGCAAAGGGGAGAATGAAGTTCGCATGAATATCCCCAAGTCGGAATCGATGACGCTGGCAGAAAATGACTTTTTGATTACTATTTGCTGAGGAGCCGGCCGGAGACCGGAAGTTATTGTTTATGGAAATTATTCTCGCCCGATGCTTAATTAAAAAAACTGACGGCCACTAACAAACACTAAAATATATCCGGCCGACTTTGAATTAAATTTTTTAATTTTTGAACTTCGTAAACAGCTTTAGAATAAAAAATTCAGAGCTATAAGTGAAAATTAAAGTGTTAAACTTCTAGATCGTAATATTATGAATCGTCGTCTGAATAAGATTTTTTTACTTTCTGCTGTGCTGTTATTTGCAGCTGCTTCTGAATCCGGAGCACAAAGGGTCCGGTTCTTCACCCAATTCGGCACAAGTGATGTAGGATTCAATCAATGGTACCAGACTGATGGTGACTTTACTGCAGGTCTCCTTTTCCCTATCAGCAAAAATGTTTCCTTTGGTCCGGTGTATACTTTCATGCCCAATGTAAAATATTATGTCTTCGATTATAAAAACGCGGCCGAAAAGACTACCGCCTCCAGGATGGGTGGTTTATTAAGATACAATATTGTAAAACTGCCCAAGTTTGAGTTCTACCTTCAAAATATTGTCTCAGGACTGAGCGTTAGTTACTCTGGCCTTGTGCTCAGCTCAGGCGGTCAGGTTCCAGAGTCAGGCAAAGATTCCGCTTTGCTGTTCGGGGGAGGCGCCGGCTTCATCTACAAGGTTTCACCCGGATTTCAAATCAATGTGTTTGATTTCAACATTTCCTATGTGGACCTCACCATATCTGACCGAAAAATTCACAAGGATTATCGGGTAGGTCTTATCTTCCAACCCTTCCGTTCAAAATGATAACCCGTTTTTTTGCTTCAATAATATTGATGACTTCCTCCATAGGATGGGCACAGGATTTCGTTAAGGCAAAAGTGAAGCATGCAGCAGGCGAAGTTCTCGCCTACTCTCCTGATGGCCAGTTTCTCGCTGTCAGCTCCTTTCAGACACTTATTTTATACAGTGCAGGTTCTGGAATCAAGATTCGGAATATGGAGGGAATTCCAGGGTCTATAACATCCATCGCATTCAGTCCTGACAGTAAAATTGTTGCCGCAGGTTCAGGCGCAGGCGTTGTTATGTTATGGCAACCTGAAAATGGTCAGCTTTCAGGAAAAGTCAGCCTGCAAGGTGCTGTTCAGGGACTTGCCTTCACAGATAATGATAAACTGGTTGTTTTAGGAGAAGCCACCATTGGTCATTTTCATCTGAATAGCAAAAAATGGGATTGGTCACTTCCGCATTCGGTAAAAAACCCACGGGCATTATCCGCAAACAAGAATTTTATTGCATTTGGCGGCTCTACCAAAATTATCCATGTAATCGGGGTAGATGGCAAATCATTATATGATCTGAAAGGTCACACCAACTGGGTCAGAGGGCTGGATTTCCATCCCAAGGAACAATTACTTGCCAGCAGCTCAGACAACGGGGAGGTCATATTATGGAATCTGGAAACCCGGAGTATGGAGACCAGACTGGATGATGTCAAGGGCAGAATTTATGGACTTAAATTCAGCAGTGACGGATCTGCAATTGTTTATGCCGGGCAGTCTTTGAAAATCTGGTCTCTGGAAAAAAAATATCCAATCTTTGAAATAACAAAACTGGTTTCACAGATCATTGCCCTTTCGGTAAGTCCCGACGGACAATTCGTAACTACGCTGGAAGACATGGTTCAGAACTTTACCATTTATGATGTTTCAAGTCTGAATTTCTCGCCTTTTTTTGTAGTAAAAGATACAAAGGACCAGACGCCACCACAGATATTTGTTTCCAATCCTGCCAACATTCGCGGTGACCGGATCAGCATGATGGCAGATTTACTTCCAATCAAGGGAAGTGTATTCGATGAAAGTGGCGTTTTATCTTTAAAGGTAAACGGAATTGAAACGCCTATTAAAAACAAAGCAAACTTTGTAATCAACCTGCCGCTTGTTGTGGGAGAAAACCCCGTAACCATTGAGGCCACCGATATTAATGGAAATATAGCGCTTCGAAAGTTTACGGTTGAGCGCAAGAACATGGACGGAACAGCCTACGACCCGGCAATGGCAAGAAATTTTTTATTTGCCGTAGCCATCGACGATTACAAGAATATTACCAAACTGAGGAATCCCGTCAAAGATGTGAGCGATATTACCAAAACGCTCCTGTCCAAATATAATTTTGAGTTTGAGAATGTTGTTTTACTTAAAAACGAACAGGCCACCAGAAACAACATCATAGAAGGTATGCGCAGCCTGATTGAAAAGCTTACACCCAGAGACAACCTGGTGATCTATTTTGCCGGCCACGGATATTTTGATAAACTCTTAAATGAAGGTTATTGGGTTCCTGTCGAGGCTCAGAATACTGTCGGAGACTTTATCCCGAATTCACTTATTCTGAAAATTGTTGATAACATCGACACACAGCA
Source organism: Cyclobacteriaceae bacterium (assembly GCA_049430945.1). GTDB lineage: Bacteria > Bacteroidota > Bacteroidia > Cytophagales > Cyclobacteriaceae > ELB16-189. Next base: position 4,420 of record JBMTCO010000070.1, on the reverse strand, counting down.
TACATTCCTGGTAGCTGATGCATGTTTTTCAGGATCACTTTTTGCATCTACAACCAGGGGATATATTGAAAATGTTGAAAAGTATCGTTCCCGCTGGGGCCTTGCATCAGGCAGACTGGAACTCGTTGCCGATGGCGATCAGGGGAATAGTCCTTTTGCCAGAAATCTACTGGACTTCCTGAATAACAACAGCAACAGGAATTTCGCAGTTTCCGAGCTTGTACAATATGTAAAAATCAAGACTGCCGAAGAAACCAGTCAGACACCCCTTGGAAATCCTATTAAAAGTCTGGGAGATGAAGGTGGTGAATTTATTTTCTATCACAGAAAAAATTAATCCCCTGCTGTTCCGGACTTAAGTCCGGAACTCAGACCGATGGACTTTAGTCCATTTTAAAATCTTTACCCTCAACCAATCCCACACCAAAAGGATAAATATACGGCGAAGCCCCTACCCGACTCAAGTCCCGAAGAGCACCGGAATTCCTACCGAACGCCCATATCTTTCAATACCCGCTCGGCAGCATTGTGCCCTGCGCAGCCGATTACCGACCCCGCAGGATGTGTACCGGCGCTGGATGAATAAACACCCTGAATCGGAGATGCATACGGCAGGCGATCCGAGAATCCGAAACTATTATCGACATGGTGAATGTGACCACCTGTAATTCCAAAGTGTTTTTCAATTTTACCGGGATGAAGCGCAAAAACATCGGCAACCAGATCACTCGTACCCGGCGCAAACCGGTCGCAAATGGATAACAGATGGCGTACATACTTTTCTTCCTCATTTTCCCAGCTGCTTCCTTTGATTTCAGACGGTACCCACTGGACAAAAAGCGCAGAATTATGGTGACCGTGTGCATCGCGCAGCGAAGGGTCAACCGTCGTATGAATGTACCACTCAATGGTCGGAAATGGATCAAGTTGTCCTTTGCTAACTGCATTGAATCCATCGCGTATGTGTTGCATGACCTCCCTTTCGTCGGGCAGCAGGTGAATGGTTGGACCAAACTGTCCGCGGTCTTCCGGCAAACAAGTGAATTTTGGAAGGCCCTTCAATGCGAGGTTAACCTTCATGGTTGAACCCGGCTTACGATATGTATCAATCCGGTCGTTGTACTCCTTGGGCAAGTGATTACGACCAATCATATCCCGCATCTTAAAAGGATCGGCATTCACGACAACCGTGGTGGCGGAAAATTTTTCTCCATTTTCAAGTACCACCCCTTTGGCTATTCCGGATTCAATTTCAATAGACGATACTTTCTTAGAGGTATAAATTCTTGCCCCGGCTGCCTGAGCGGCTTCCGCTATTGTTCGGGTAACTGTTCCCATGCCTCCACCGACTATCATCCAGGTGCCATCGCTTCCGGGCAGGCGACACATGTTGTGGACAAGAAAGTTCATTCCTGTTCCCGGAGTATCCCATGTTCCAAAGAGACCTGAAAATCCATCGGTGACCGCGTACATGGCTTTGACGAGATCACTTTTAAATCCAAATCGATCAATATAGGCTCCAACAGATCCACGGCAGAGCTTGATGAAATTTTCCTGCAGGGCCGAACGAACAAACCGGTCGGCTGTTTCTTCAATCGACAGGGGTTCCTGCATCCAGGTGGGTGCCACATCATCGCGGATCTGACTGATCTCTTCGGTGAGCGCTTCATTGGCGTGCCAGTCGGCCTCGGAGAAAAAGGAAACAAACTGCTGCTTCATCGATTCGCGGTCGGAACCAAAGAGCAGATATTTATGACCGGTAGTCGGAAGGAAATAATGGGGATCTCTGCGGAATAATGGTAATTCAATCTGAAGTTTCTTAATAAGCTCCGGAGGCATTACACCCAGCAGGTAAGCTCCTGTACTTGTGCCAAGTCCCGGAACTTTTTTGAACGGGTATTCCGTTCTGACAGCCCCACCAACTACCGGTTGCTCTTCCAAAACATTGACTTTCAATCCTTTACGGGCAAGCAACAATGCGGCAACAAGACCATTATGGCCTGCGCCAACAATCAATACATCCGATTTATTGTCCATGTTTTGAATAGAATTATGCTACTAAAGTCTGCAAATATTATCAGGTTAGGAATACTCAGATTTAAAATGCCGAATATTTGATATACCACAGGCAAAGAAATTATTACTTGTCGGAAATAAAGAAAAATCCTACTTTGACATATTAATTTAATGAAGACATTTAAAATGAAATTTATAAGCCTTCCGGTTTTTATTGTTGCGTTTTTTTTCAATTCAGCAATATGCCAAATCGTAAATGTTGAAAGCAAGCGGATTCAAAGTGACAGCGACCGTTTCGTAATGAATGGAGATTTTAATTATAAAGTTCTAAAAAACAACAATTTACGATTCAGAACTTATTCGGGTGCGGTTACAACCCAATTTAAGTCCAGGTCATTGAAAGACACATACCTCATTCTGGCATCACAGGATTTAACAAGGTTGAATGAGGAGATTATTTCGAAAAACTGGCTGGTTCATACCCGTTACACCAGGGCAATAAGTGAATTATTTAAGCTTGAAGTTTTTACACAGGCTCAGCAAAATCGTGTTTTGGATATCGAAATAAGGCAGCTGAATGGCCTGGGACCACGGATAAAGGTTTTTGGAACCAAACATTTGACTTCCTACTCAGGGACCATGTACATGCTGGAATATCAGAAATTCTTTGGGGCTGATGAACAACTGACGATGAAGCACCGGATTTCAACTTATCTGTCAGCACAGGCTTCATTCCCTAATGGTGTGGGCGAACTTACTTCAGTCACTTATTACCAGCCACGGCTTAGTGATTTCAGCGACAGACGCATTTCCAATCAGACCAGTTTGACCTTTAATATCACATCAAAGATTGCGTTCATTAACTCGCTCAATCTCATCTTTGATTCAAGGCCGGCCAAGAATATTTCCACATTCAATTTCATGGTTGATAATGGAATCCGAATAAGGTTGTGATTAAAACCAATGGGACGGTGGCGCTGTCAATCAAAAAGAATAATTCCTAAGGCCATCAACTTCTGCACAGGAACCCTGACTACTTAAAATATCAAATCAATCATCTGCAGCGGTGAGACTGAATCAGTAATCAGAATAAGTTGTCGGTCTGAGAAGAAAAATCTCAGCTTTTGATACTGTGTTCTGATACTCTGCGACAGTAAGCAGTTGCTTCCACTTCGGGTGATTGAAGAACTCCTTCCACAGCCTGTCTCTCGTCGCCATATCAGCATAGGCGGTCATGTACAGGAGGTTCGGCATTTTGCTTCCGGCAATCACTTCCCCGTAAAAAATTCCGTTCATACCAAGTTCACGGAACAGTCCTATTTCATCCCCCTTGTTGAACATGGCAACCTTTGATTTGTACTTGAGTTCTGTTGGTCCCTCGTAGCTTCGGAGTTCATAAACACGGTTGTCCGGCGGACCGCTGAGCTTCGGTAATTCCATCCGGGGTAAACCGGAAAAAGCCGTGAGCACTGTAATTTCCTTTCGGTCGAATGGTGGCTGAGCCGGAGCGGCATCCAGGTAGGCTGTGCCATCGGCCCTGAGTTGTTTGTCGCCAATCAATCCGTCAATAAAAGACAACGCTCCGGGGTCTTTGCATGGAATCAGCACATGAAGTCTTTTACCGAACAATAAAGTGTCGGAGGGAATCGGTTTGAATACGCCGATGTTTTTGTATTTAGCACGGTGCAATGCAGGCAGAAAAGCGGATTTGATGTAATCCTCCGTTACACTTTCCTGTTGCGGGGAATGATAGTTCCAGGTAATGAGGATGTAAGTTTCAGGTTTTTGTGCTGCGGTGATCAGCGGCAGGAAAAGCAGCAAAAGGAAACGGATCATTTGCATATCAGTTAATTTGGACCTGAAGTTAAGATAAAGGAGTCAACCGGGGTTACTTGTCAATTCAATACATCAGCCCGAACATCGAAAGGGGAATTTAATTTAAGACACCTGTTTCAATATCATCGGACACGACATAAGATTTTTTACGGTTTCCAAGGTGCCTGGCAGTCTTAGATCTTTACCAACAACCTCTACATCAATTTCTTCATCGATTCGAAAATCGCCTTCCGGCGGAGCACCTACGGTGTGTCCGGCACTTAGCAGCCGGCTGAGCATAGAAGTTTCCCTTAGAGTACCCGGACTCACCGACGATGGAGACAAGGCAGATTCATTTCCTAAGCCACCGTGCGAGTTTATCATTCATGCCCGGCGCAATCAGATAATCAATCATACGGCCGTCCATCTCCAGCCGCCTGCTCAGGATTAGCGCCCCGTCAATTTTGAACAACCCCGATGCTTTAAGGTTGATGGATCGGATGATTTGGCTTCGGCGTTTGTTTTGCACATCGCGTGACTTTTTGGTTGTCTGCATTAATTCATCAACCTGAAGAACGGTCAGACTTTC
>JBMTCO010000069.1:0-13584 GCA_049430945.1 Cyclobacteriaceae bacterium | reverse complement strand
TATTGGAAGTCATCACCGGACGGATCGGTTTCTGCCTTTTGACGTGCAGCCGGAGGCAATGCATTCAGGTAATCAGCAAATTTTATTTTTTCCTGTTCATTACCTGCACCATCAAGCCCGACATCCTGATTTTTTCTGGATGTTGCAGAAATATCAAATGCATTATTGAGGTACTGCCGGGTGGTTACATAACCCCATTCATTTTCTGAAGTTTCGCCGGAAGTCAGATCTCCGTTTGCAGGAAGACCATTTTCAAAAGCATGTTTCCCATCACGCATAATGTCTTCTGAAATGCTTCCCATATGGAATATGAGTTTGCCTCCTGTGGTATTGGCTTTCGGCGGGTTTATGCCGTCATCAATCAGACTTTTGGGGTCGTCAATGAATGGATTCAGCATCCAGAACTCAATGTATTCTACATTGGCTTTATCCCAGTCCACTTCATTTCTGATGGCTGATGTGATACCGGCCCAGTTTTTCTCAGGATTTCTGAAATAACCATCCGGGGTAAGTTCTGCTGCAGAGGTGTTGTAGTTGTAAGGCCCCCGTTCAGCCGGATAGTAGGCCAGATCAAGAATAGGTTCATAGAAATTTCCAATCTGCCGGTCTCGTCCCGGAAAAATTTCCTGCTGCTGAACGGCTCTGGTATAATGATTCAGGTTCACAACCTCTGTGCTTAGGTAATCCGGCTTGAAGCGGCTCAACTCCCGATACCACAGGTTATCAATGGTGTACCACGATAGCCTGCCTCTGCGATAGCCTGCGCCCACATCGTTTATCCCGAAACTGGCTGCTTCATCAAATGCAGATTCTTTGGGGGTAGCTGAAAGCTTCCATCCAAGCGGAGACATAAGGCTGTACGGTGTGGCAGTGTTTTCAAAATCATCAATAAATGATGTTCCATCTCCGTTTACAACATTTGAGGTGCCGGGCAACAACTGGGCGAATTCAGCATTAAGGCTGATGCTTGAAGTTTCTTTTGTCTCTAAAAATGGAAGTGCATCGACAATTTTTGTCAGTACTCTTGAGTATTTTCTCAGATTAAGGTCTAGTCCATACTGAAGATTTCTGGCAGGCTCCGTGCCGATAAGATTTCGTGTGATGAGCGGCCTTTCATTATAATAAAGAAGCGTGGAGCCAATATTGATGTCTTCACTTAACTTGTAATCCAGCCGGGTTCCGAGTAAAGATCTGGTTTGAAATGCAAATGGATCCTGCTGTTCATAGGTTATATTAATATCCTTACCTGAGCTCAAAACTCCGTCATTCAGAATGGTAACTTTTCCAAAAGTGTAATCAATGGTGTAATCTCTGCCTTCAATAAGCGGCGTTCCACCCGCATACACTTTGACCGAACCCTGAGTGATGTTGAAACCCTGAATGATGATTTCTTTACCTGAACCGGCTTTGAATTCACCGACAAGGAAAAATTTATTCTTAGTCGCTACCAGTTCCGCTTCTGCCTTGGTGGTGCGGTACAGCGTATCGTATAAATATTTATTCAGCAGGAAATCCCGTGTATTTGAATTGTTTTCCAGATTAAAAAGTTTCCTGAGGCCGGAATTAAATGGTTCAAGGAATGGAAAGACAATCAGACCGGTTTCAGTGTTTATGGTAACGCCTTCCACGAAGTCAAAATTTCCATCTGGCTGCGGATCATTGTATGGATTAAGCCGGTCAAGGCCGAATACCTGAATGAGTTGTCGCGTTCTGCTGATGTCTCCATCCTGTAGCTGTGGGTTGTCTTTACCTGTACGGTCGTCCCTGTAGATAACTCTAAGCTGAAAATTTTCCCTGGTGAGCTGAGATACGTTAAGATTATAAGCATTTTTCATCATCAGATTCCAGGTAGGCAAAATTTTACCTGCTTTATCCTTTATGGCGATTTTTCTTGGCCTCAGGAGCTTTAAGAAGACAACGTCGCGGTCGTCTATATCTGCATAGTCTTCTGACAACTCACCGACTTTATAGACTCTACCGTTGTAGGTGTATTCAAATGCAACAGCCAGTGCTTCATCGTTTTGTAATTTTCTCTGCAGCGTAATGTAGCCCAACTGACGGTTTACAGTAAATTCAGTTGGAGCGAGTTTTCTTGCACTTGTAATTTTTTCAAAATCGGTTCCTGATACGAGTCCTTTCTCATTTAATATTGAACTGATGGTTTCGGAGTTCCTGTCAATGCCGGTCAGAAAATCCTGAAACAGGTTATTAGATGCGTTATTGGTTGGCGCACGGTTGCCTGCCGATGAGGTAAACAGATCTTTACGATAAATTTTATCAGACTCTCCCATGTCCTGAACACCAACGATGTCACGAAGTGTTTGTGTGTCATTATTCCGGTTCAGCAAATACACCTCAACGCGGGTGATGTTTACACCACTTATAATCTGAGGCAGTGTACTCAGCCATCCTTCAAAGTTGTCTCTGAAAAATTGTCCGAGGAAAAAGTTTCTGTTTTCATCATAGTTTGAGGCCTGAATTTCAAATGGTCTGCCCTGTGAAGTTCCATTTGTGCTGCCCCCCAGATTGATGCTTTGTTGTTTGCCCCGCTGGGTTGTAATAATGGACGTCATGAACAACTTCCCAAACTGCATCTGAGCTTTGATACCGAACAGATTTTGTGCACCTGTAATAAGACTGTTATTTAGAGGGAGTCCCACATTTCCTATTTCAAGTTTTTTCAAAATATCTTCTTTGAATCCTGTGTATTCAATTTTCATTTGATTCTGAAAATCGAAGGAATTATTGTTATCAAAATTTGTGGACACTTTAAGCTTCTCGCCAATTTTTCCCTGAACCGACAAATTCATTTGCTGGTTGAAATCAAAACCACCATTTCGTTGTTGTCTGATTGGTATGGCAGGGTTTTGAACCTTTTGCCAGGATCCGCCAAAATCAAGGGTCACAAAACCTCTCGGTACAAGCTCCACGTAGCTTCCACCAAAAATTCTGTCCAATGCAGGACTTACATATAGTTTAGGAATCAGGCCTCTGCCACTCACGGAGCTTTCGCCATCAAGACTTCTACTTTTAGTTTTGAAATAATCTTTCCGCATTTGTGCATCCTGAAACCGGTCATATTCACTAAAGTTCATTAGCGAAGGGGTCCGAAAGGAGCGGGCACCATTCATTTCAGAGATATTGAACCGCAGGCCTGTATCAAGCTCGATTGTTGACTTGATTATTTCCGGATCCTTCAGAAAAAAAGGGGAAACAGTGGTATAATTTGAGAAGGGGTCCCCGTAGCGATCACGAAACCTGAAATTAGGCCTCCAGGGATATTTTTTTCTTTCAACAGAGTCAACCGGAACTGTAACGGATGTTTTGGTTGTGTCTTTACCCTGGGCTTCGGCTATAACCTGAGCTCTGATACCGAGGGGTAACAGATTCATCATCATTCCTAGTAATGGAATGAACCAAAAAATCAACCGGGGTGTACTCAAACGTAGGTTAGGCGTTTTTTAAGGCAATTTTCACCAAATCTTCCAAACTAAGGCTATTTCCTGACTTTTTGAGAATTGCATCAATGCTTTTTTCTGCAGCCGGCCTTGAAATACCTAAAGTCGTGAGGGCTGATAACGCTTCATTTCGGATTGTATTGTGCGTTGATGCTGCAGAGCCGTATTCCCCCGGTTCTTCACCTTCTCGGCGAATTTTATCTTTCAGTTCAAGAATCAGCCGTTGTGCAGTTTTTGAGCCAATGCCTTTAACAGCCTGAAGCGTATGAACCTCTTCTTTTAAAATGGCTTTTTTAAGATCTGATGGATTCATGGAAGATAACACCATCATGGCCGTACCCGGACCAATGCCGTTTACCGATATCAATTGCTGAAACATACTTTTTTCAGAACCTGATGAGAATCCATAAAGCAAGTGTGCGTCCTCTCTGACAATAAGAACGGTTTGTAATGTAAGGTCCTCTCTACCCTTGATTTCTGAATAGGTGGTAAGTGAGATCAGTACCTGATAACCGATACCATTGACATCAATAATTACAAAAGCGGGCTCTTGTTGAACAAGGCGTCCTTTCAGGTAGGCAATCATTTTATCTTCAACTTGACTTCGTTTGTTTCCCCGAAAAGATTTCTTTCATAGCGCTGCGCATCTACAACAGCGATGGCCGCCATGTTTACAATCTCCCGTATGGAACTTCCGACCTGTAAGATATGAACCGGTCGGTTCATACCGAGAAGAATTGGGCCTATTGCCTCTGCACCACCAATCTCCATCATCAGTTTATATGCAATATTTCCTGATTCAAGATTTGGAAAGATAAGAGTATTCGCTCCCTTTTCTGCGAGTGAACTGAACGGATATTCTTCCTTTTGCAACGCGGTATTGAGTGCTACGTTTGCCTGAATATCACCTTCAATAATCAGATCAGGCATTTGTTCCTTGGCCAGCTGAACTGCTTTTCTGGTTTTTTCAGGGATATCACCCTTACTGGACCCAAAGTTTGAATAAGACAAAACAGCTACCCTGGGCTCTGCATCAAAAAATTTTACCCCTCTGGTTGCAACCCGGATGATCTCAAGTAAATCCTCCGCTGAAGGATTTACATTTACCGTTGCATCTGCAAAGAAGTAATTTCCCTTTTTGTGCATGATGATGTACATCCCGGCCACGCGTTTAACACCGGGCGCCATGCCAATAACTTTGAGTGCCGGAGATATGGCTTTGCTGTAGTGACTTGTCAGGCCACTGATAAATGCATCTGCATCACCTACCTCTACCATCATTACACCGAAATAATTATGGTTCAGCATATTGCCGGCTGCCTCCAGATGGGTCATCCCTTTACGTTGCCTTTTCTGGTATAACCTTTCGGTATAATCTTTAAGCTTTTCTGTTTCCTCTGCCGGATCCATCAGAACCAGATTTTCCAGATCCACTTTATGATGTTCTGCAAGTGCACGGATCTTTTGCTTGCTACCAAGCAGGATGGGATATCCGATTTTTCCATCTAATATTTCCCGGGCGGCTTTAAGAATTTTATAATTATCGGCATCTGCAAAAACTACCCGCTTCGGAGCCTTCATAGCGCGGCCAATGAGCTGAGCAGATATTTTCTGATTAATGCCAATCCTGTTCAGCAATTCCTGTTCATAAGCCCTCCAGTCCTGTATATCGGCCTTTGCCACGCCGCTTTCAATAGCAGCCCTTGCAACGGCCGGTGCGACTGTGGTAATCAGTCTTGGATCAAGCGGTTTGGGTATCAAGTAATCTTTACCAAAGGCAATTTTTTCAGTTCCGTAGGTTCTGAAAACTACTTCTGGCACAGGTTCTTTGGCAAGGTTTGCAAGGGCTTTTACGGCTGCCAGTTTCATGGCTTCATTAATGCCCGTAGCCCTTACATCAAGAGCCCCTCTGAATATATAAGGGAAGCCAAGCACATTGTTGACCTGATTGGGATGGTCGCTGCGACCTGTAGCCATAATAATATCTTGTCGGGTCTTACAGGCAAGCTCATAATTAATTTCAGGATTAGGATTAGCAAGTGCAAATACGATAGGATGATCTGCCATCGCCATCAGATCTTCGGGGGTAATGACGTCTGCTTTGGAGAGCCCCACAAAAACATCAGCACCACGCATCGCTTCCTGCAGGGTATTGACTTCCCGATTTGATAAAAATTCTTTTTTTATTTCATCAAGGTCGGTTCTGTTTTTATTTAAAACACCCTTGCTGTCGCACATAATGACATTTTCAGGGTTCAGCCCGAGTGCTATATAGAGGCGCGTACAGGAGACAGCGGCAGCACCTGCACCATTGACTACCACCAAAATATCTTCAATTTTTTTTCCGTTGATTTCCAATGCATTCAAAAGGGCTGCGGCGCTAACGATGGCAGTGCCGTGCTGGTCGTCATGCATAATCGGAATACTCATCTTTTCCCGCAGTTCAGTTTCAATCCTGAAGCACTCCGGAGCCTTGATGTCTTCGAGGTTCACTCCGCCGAATGTAGGCTCGAGAGACTTGACGATTTTTATGAATGCTTCCGGATCTTTTTCATTGATTTCAATATCAAAGACGTCTATGCCTGCAAATTTTTTGAATAATACGCCCTTACCTTCCATCACAGGCTTTGATGCTTCAGGTCCGATATCACCCAGCCCAAGGACTGCGGTTCCGTTGGAGATTACTGCGACAAGATTTCCCTTGGATGTATATTTATAAACATCGGCAGGATTGGCATGGATTTCCTTGCAGGGCTCAGCAACTCCCGGAGAATAGGCAAGCGCAAGATCAAGCTGGGTGTTAAGTACTTTGGTAGGTACAACTTCAATTTTTCCAGGTTGCCCTTCCATATGATATTGAAGTGCATCTTCTTTTTTGAATTTAACAGACATGAGTGGGTAGCTGTTTTATTAAGGCTGAAAGTTACGATTAATAGCGTGAAATGCCACGACGGTCCGCCGTGCAGAAAGACTTACCGAAAAGGCTCAGGAAGTTTTTTTGTCTGATTTTTCTTTCTGCTCAGGTAAGGAGAAAGTGCTGAGGATAACATCCAGCTCTCTGAGGATTTCCCGTTGAGATTTTGACGGACTGAAAACAAATCCCTCGATATAATAGAAATAACCATTGGCCTCATCTACAAAAGCATAGCCTATGAAAGGACCGCCCATACTCGGAATGTTAGTTTTCCACAGGCCCTTTACTTCAACCGCATATTTTCCTTTAAAGTTTATTGTTCTCGTCAGCACAGGTTTGTATGGAACTGAAGTCTCAGTCACAAGATATGTATCAGCCTTTTCGGGATCTTCAAAAAGGTACTTCCGGCATACTTCATTTCTGAACCGAATCAAACGGTCTTTGCTGAAATCCTCCAATCCCGTGAACTTTTTTCTGGCTACCCATATGTCTTTATCATCAAGCGGATTGATTTGTCTGAGCCAGACAAAATTTTCCTGCTGGTCAGCAAGCTGGAAGCCAAAAGGAATTCGAATTGAAAACCCATTTTTTTTAAGGATGCTTTCTGTCAATGCTTTATTGGCATTTGATTTTAAAATACCATTGCGAAGCCGCTCCTTTTCTTTTTCATTAAAGAATGAAACCAGTCTGCTGCTTTGTTCTAGAATTTTTGAAGCAAGTTTTTCCGGAGAACCTGAGAAGAGATACATCACATCCTGACCTCTGGCCCAGGTATCTGACTGTGTTATAACGAAGGCTGAGGTATCTGTCTGAAGTTTTTCAAGCGATGCAGTCGTTATCAGTGACTTTACCTTACCCGCGTCGGCGCTGCGGTCTGAAAAAGTAAAGGCGATAATCAAATTTCGCATTGACTTATGAGATCGGTTTATGGCGTCAGGTTCAACAAATTTTATGTTGAATAAAGACTCGTCCCGTGGAGTGACCTCTAGCTCGGCAGTAAGAAGTGAATCAAGGATCTTTCCTACGGGACCATTTTTCAGCTCAGGAGTAATAATAATATTGATCCTTCCCGGTAATCCGATTGCTTCAGGTTTTCCCCTGCTTGTTTCGGAGCAGGAAAAAAGGACAACCAATATTGATACTAAATACACCCTGTTGAGCATAGGAATTAATTCAATTTCAAAATTGCAAAAAAAGTAACAGGATGGTGCTTATTTTAACATAAGCTTCTGTCCGGGGGTGATTTTGTTATTTGACAGATTATTGAGACTGATGAGCTTTTCAGGGGTTAATCCCTCAAACTTTTTTGCAATGCCCCACAAAGTATCGCCGGGTTGAACTTCGTATAAGGAGCGTGATGCAGGCTTTGGTGTTGCCCGAGTAGAAGCTTTTGCAACCTGAACAGATTTACCGGGAGGAAGCATGATCTTCAGTAATTGCCCTGGATGAATCATATTTCCTTTAAGATTGTTCCACTGTTTAAGGTCGTTGATACCAACCCGGTGGTTTGCCGCAATTGATCCCAGGTTGTTGCCTGGTTTGACTTTGTAGTAAATATACTGACGCTCCTCCATTTGCTTTGCCAGTTTCTCAAACTCAGACTTTCCGCTTCTGCTGGCAGAATCCAGAATGACGGCTCTGTTTTTTTCAAGCTCATTTTTAGCATGCACCGGTATTCGTATGATATGCGTCTTTCCATTGTCAGGCAGCGCATGAACTTTAAGCTGGGGATTAAGTTGTTTCAGGTCCTCTTGACATGCTCCCGTGAGTGCTCCGAAAGTTTTAAGATCGAGGTAAGATCTGATGTGCAGTGTGTCGTTTGGAATAATTTGCTCTGAATAAGGCTCTGTCAGATTGTGATGGTCTGCGTACTTCATTGCATATACAATGGCAATGAATTGTGGCACATAGGCTTTGGTTTCCCGGGGCAGAAGAGGATAAACCTGCCAGAAATCATTTTTGAATCCTGATCTTTTGTTTGCTTTTAAAACAGTACCGGGTCCTGAATTATATGCTGCCAGTGCAAGCGGCCAGTCTTTGAAAATGCGGTAAAGCTCAGCAAGATAGCGGCATGCCGCTTCAGTGGATTTTTCAGGATCCATCCGGTCGTCCCAGTACCAGTTTGAGTGGAGTCCGAAATGTTTCCCTGTAGCCGACATAAATTGCCAGAGTCCAACAGCTTTGGCTCTGCTGACGGCTGCAGGATTGAGCCCGGATTCAATTACCGACAGGTATTTTAATTCATTAGGCAATCCGTAAAGGGCAAGATATTTTTCAAATAATGGAAAGTAAACATCCTTTTTTCTAAGCATTGACTTAGTCCATTCGCGGTCCCGTACGGTGAAGTAATCAATGAAGGATTGCACATTTCTGTTATAGGTAAAAGGGAATGCCGGTGTACTTATACATGAAAGTCTGTCGGCAACAAGCTCAGGCGAATCTTCTCCCGGAATGAATTCAAAGGCCGGTGCAACAACGTAGAGTTCTTCATGCAGAGAGTCAGAAGCCATTACCACTCCGGAAGTGTCCGCATTGGAAATAAAACTTGATTCCTGCTGGGCCATGATGGCTTTTGTCATCAGGCCAAAAGATAACGTCAGAAAAATAAGTTGTCTTTTCATGAACAGGAAAGTTACGAATTCTAACTGACTTTGGATAAAGCAATGGCTCCTTCCAGAAGGAGTTCTTCCCTGAAAGGGTCGGCCATCAATTGTAATCCAACAGGCAAATTATTCTGGTCTTTACCACATGGCACTGTGACAGCAGGCAGACCTGCAATGTTTGCCTGTACTGTAAATAAATCGGACAAAAACATTTTTACCGGATTATTTTGATGTTCACCAAGACGCATAGCTGTTGAGGGTGCAGCCGGCATCAATAACAAGTCATGTGATTTAAAAAGTTCCCTCAGACTTTCAGAAATCATTCTCCTGACTTTCTGTGCCTGACTGAAATAGGAGTCGTAATAATCTGAGGATAAAACAAAATTGCCCAGCAGTATCCGGCGTCTGACCTCTTCCCCGAATCCTTCTGTACGGGTTTGCTTATACATGGATTCAAGGTCATCTGCCTCCCTACTTCTGTAACCATATCGTACTCCATCGTAACGTGATAAATTGGAACTTGCTTCTGCAGTGGTCAGGATGTAATAGGCGGGCAGAACCTGTTCCTGGAACGGGAAGTGAAAACCGGTAATCCGATGCCCTGCTTTTTTCAGGCCCTCAGATTTTTGATTCAAAATCCTCAGAACATCAGGCTGCATGCCTTCGATGGGGAAATTACTCAAGACTGCAATTTTTAATTCGCGGTTTTGTGATCTTTCAATTGAATCCAGATAGCGAGGTACTTCAGCTCTTGATACAGTACTGTCGTAATCATCTGCCCCAGCAATGACTTCAAGGACGAGTGCACAATCCTGTGCACTATTTGCAAGTATACCAATACAGTCAAATGAAGAGGCGTAAGCAATCAGTCCATGTCTGGAGACCCTTGAGTAGGTAGGCTTCAATCCCCAGACTCCGCAAAAAGAAGCAGGCTGCCTGACGGACCCGCCAGTATCAGAGCCAAGTGAGACCTGGCAGAGATCTGCGGCAACGGCTGCTGCCGAGCCTCCTGATGATCCACCCGGTGTGTGGTTAATATTGTGCGGGTTGAGGGCCGGTCCAAAGGATGAATTTTCGTTGGAAGAACCCATTCCAAATTCATCACAGTTTTGTCTTCCGATAATTATGGCATCTTCGTCAATAAGCCGTTGTACTGCAGTTGCGTTGTATTGAGCCTTGAAACCACTGAGAATTTTACTTGAGCCTTGCAGAGGGTGGCCCTTATAACTTAAAACATCCTTGAGACCAACAACAAGACCGGCAAGCCTGCCAGCTTTTCCCTCCCTGATTTTTTGATCTGTTATGTCCGCAAAATGAAGAGCTTCCTGATCATAAACAGTCAGAAAAGCATTCAGGTGATTATTTTCACGAATTTGCCTGAGATGCCACAGCACTCTTTCCCTGCAGGAGGTTTTACCCGCAAGAAGGTCTTTCCGGAGTTGGCAGTAGTCCGGATAGTGTGCCAACTTTATTTGTTGTCTTCCAGCTTTTTCGATGCTTCGCGGCCTGTATCTTCAAGATCCCGCTTGACATCATTCATTGAGTCTTTGAATTCGCGAACGCCTTTTCCCAGGCCTTTCATGAATTCAGGTATTTTCTTTGCACCAAAGAAAACCAGAACGAAAAGTCCGATCAGAAGGATTTCCTGAAATCCGACTCCACCAAGAAACAACAGTATTGCATTCATTGTAATCCACATAAGAATACAAAATTAACCATAATTGGGAATTACTTGGTAATTAGGCGGGCTAAATATCCCAATCTGTTAAATCTGTACTGCACAGTATTAAGGTGAGAGTGGCTCTTTACCAGGAATTTATGAGGCATTGCATCAGATTTTCCTATTTTTGACCATTAACAGAAACCCTGATGTCAGTTCTGAAGTTCTCAATATTGGCTGTGGCTTTTTTGCTGACCGGCATCAGTGCTAATGCTCAGCAATACCAGAAACGTGTCATTCAGCTTTCCGGAGTTGTGATCGGTTCTGATAGTTCCCGGGCAGTGGCGGGGGTTCATGTTTATGTTCCGAAGGCAGGAAGGGGAGCAGTAACCAATTCCGCTGGATTTTTTTCGATGCCGGTGCTGGTTGGTGACAGCGTTGTGATAAGTGCTGTGGGCTTTGTGCGACAGCACTATATTATCCCCAATCATTATTCTGATTTTTTGACTCTTATTATTGAGATGGTCGAAGATGTGACCTTTCTTAACCAGGTAACAATTACGCCTTTTCCCACCGAGGAGGTGTTTAAACAGGCTGTTCTGGCTCTGAATATTCCTTTGGAGGATGGTAAAATTGAAAGGGCAAATCTTAATGCAGAGTTAATGGCCCTGATGGTTAGGACCTCACCAATGGATGCCAATATGAATTACCGGTATTATATGGAACAGACCTCCGCCGGTTATTCGGAGCGGTACCAGCCGAGGGTAAACCCTTTTCTTAATCCATTCAACTGGGCTAAATTTTTCCGCGACCTGAAGCAAGGTAAAAAGTAGTAATCGGGAGGCGCTACCAGACATTATTATCAGCATAAAATGAAAAAGGAGCCGAAGCTCCTTTTTTACTTATCATTCCCTAAGCAACGGTTTGGTTTGGTCACGTGGAGGTTGCGCACAGCCATGGTTAATGGCAGACAAGTTAGGGAATGACAAAAGAACGCCGACGATTTTCATCGCCTTTGCTATTTAACTAAAATTTAAACTAGTAGTGCAGTTTCTTCCACAATTGGGGAATAATATTTTCAAATGTGATACAATTAGTTGCAATAATGTCACTATGGCTTAATTTTTTTAAAATTATCAAAAATTATGCCATTATGGCATAATTTTTCGTTTGGTAAGGGCTTTGATAACACAAGTTAGATTTCATGAAAAATTTAAACATCAAAGCATATGAATCTGATAACATCAAAAAGAAATGAGTTTGTTCCGGTTACTTTCCGAAGTCTGGTTGATCAGTTTTTTAATGATGAGGTTGCCCTTACTCAAGGAGGGGCCATCCTGCCTTCGGTCAATATTATTGAAACTGATAACCGCTTCGAAATTCAACTTGCGATTCCGGGAATGAAAAAAGAAGAGTTCAACCTGGATGTTAAGGACAATTTCCTGACCTTAAGCGGAGAAAGGAAGAACACGTATGCCGGCAAATCCATTAAGGTTCACCATCGTGAAATTGTATATGGAAAATTCAGCCGAACATTTGAATTGCCTGAGAATTCAGCAGTGTCAAAGATAGAGGCAACCTACAGGGATGGAATTCTGGAGGTACTTATTCCAAAAGATGAACAAAAAGCCATCAGGGCTACTATAAAAGTTAACTAAAAATGGTTTAGGGTTTAGGTGCAGGCGGTCGCTGAAAGGCGGCTGCCTTTTTTATTGCTCATATTTACAGGGGACAGGTTCACTGTATATCCCTTATTTTTACGAAAAACTTAATTATGAACCGGGACATTTTAGCAGTTTTAAAATCATTAGGAATAAAGGCTAAAAATTCTGGGGTAAGTACCGGTTCAAAGTGGTTCAGAGGTAAGTCAAAACCTATTATTTCTGTTTCTCCTGTGGATGGCCGAAAAATTGCTGAGGTAATTCCTGCAGATCAGGCGACCTTAGGGCGGGTTGTAAAAACTGCTGAACAGGCATTTCTGAAATGGCGACTTGTCCCGGCTCCGAAAAGAGGGGAAGTGGTTCGTCAGATCGGGGAAGCTTTAAGGGGCAAAAAGCAAGACCTTGGAGTACTGGTATCCTATGAGATGGGTAAGTCCTTACAGGAAGGTTTGGGTGAGGTACAGGAAATGATAGATATAGTCGATTTTGCTGTGGGTTTGTCCAGACAACTCCATGGTCTGACGATGCATTCAGAACGCCCGATGCACAGGATGTATGAGCAGTATCATCCGCTTGGTATTGTTGGAATTATTTCAGCCTTCAATTTTCCTGTTGCTGTCTGGTCATGGAATTCCATGATTGCCTGGGTTTGCGGGGACACATGCATATGGAAGCCTTCTGAAAAAACTCCATTATGCAGTATTGCCTGTCAGAATATTGTTTCCGAGGTTTTTGCCGCCAATGGGGTGCCGGAAGGCGTCAGCTGTCTTGTGAACGGTGGTGCCGAAATTGGTCAGTTGATTTCTGCTGATGAATCTATTCCGCTGGTTTCAGCAACCGGAAGCACCCGAATGGGTAAAGCTGTTGCAAAAACAGTTGCAGGAAGGCTTGGCAGGTCATTGCTGGAACTTGGAGGCAACAATGCCATCATTATCAGCGAACAGGCTGACCTTGAAATGGCAATCCGCGGAGTTGTATTCGGAGCAGTCGGAACAGCCGGGCAGCGTTGTACCTCTACCCGTCGTCTGATTATTCACGACAGAATTTTTGATGTATTCAGGGAAAGGCTTGCCGGAGCATACGCACAGTTAAAAATTGGTGATCCGCTTGATCCGGCCAATCATGTAGGTCCGCTTATTGACAAAGCAGCCGTTAAGGCCTATGAGAATGCCTTAAAACAAGTTACAAAACAGGGAGGTAAAATTGTGGTTGCCGGCGGGGTTTTGAAAGGGAAAGGTTTTGAGTCCGGTTGCTATGTGAAACCTGCAATTGCAGAGGTGAAAAACGC
>JBMTCO010000068.1:0-13660 GCA_049430945.1 Cyclobacteriaceae bacterium | reverse complement strand
CCGAGTGCCTCTGCAAGACTGCCCAGATTATAAGATCGCAACCCCGGAATTATTTTTCTGCTCAGGCGGACCGTACACAATCTTTTAGGATTCCAGGTATAACCGCAATCCTGAAATTCTTTTTTCAAAAAAGTAAAATCAAACTGCGCGTTGTGTGCAACAAAAATCCGGCCATCAAGCCATTGAAATATTTCATCGGCCGCTTCTGAAAATGAAGGAGCCTTGCGCAACATATCAGGATAAATACCGGTGAGGGCCGAGATAAATGGCGGGATATCCCGCTCAGGATTAATAAGCGTCTGATGAATCCCTGTGATTGATGTTCCATCGTGCTGAACAACGGCTACCTCCGTAATCCGGTGATATCCCGCATGGCTGCCTGTTGTCTCAATATCCACGATGGCATACATGTTACAAAATCATTAAGTCATTCAGCTGATTTCTTCAAGTAAGGTCTGAAACGCTGCATGGCGGTCAGGAAACTTCAGGCGCTGCTGTTCAAGCAAAGCCTGAGCATGGACATTCAGATATTGATTAAACTGTTCAATGGTTTCAACAAAATACTGAACACAATAGGAAGCAGACGCAGGATCATCATGTGTCAGCACTTTATAAAATCTGAAATCTTTGAACAGTCCTGTCTTCATGCACTCCGGAATAAATTCCTTTTTCATCCAGTCCTTCCATTCCTGTTCAATCGGTGCGTCAACGGCAATGGTGATGTTGTAGAGCAGCATAATTATTGAACGGGGAAAAAATCAGGAACCTCAGAAATATTTTGAAGTACAATGAACCGATCGCTTTTTAAATCAACATCAATCTTTTCATGCGCCCAGGTTGTGTGAAACGGAATGTGCACACCATATCCACCGACATTAATCACGGGCATCACATCCGACTTAAGTGAATTTCCGATCATCATAAACCCCTCCGGAGCAATATCCAGCCGGCGGATCAGCTTGCGGTAATCATCCTCTTTCTTCTCCGACATAATTTCAATATGATGAAAATATCCCTGGAGATTTGATTTGATCAGCTTGCGTTCCTGATCCAGCAGATCGCCTTTGGTCGCCAGCACCAGTCGGTATCTGCCCTTCAGACTTTTCAACACATCCTCAACGCCTTCAAGTAAGACAACAGGTTTATCCAGCATCTCACGGCCAATGTCAATTGTTTTCTGAATGACAGAGGCCGGAATATTTTTATCTGAAATCCGGATCGCCGTTTCAATCATTGAAAGCATAAATGCCTTAATGCCATAGCCGTAAAGCGGCAGATTGGAAATTTCAGTGTGCAGCAATTCCCTTAGTACTGTATGCTTTGGTAAAAAATCTTCCAGCAGTTCAGAGAACCGCTGCTCGGCCTCGGCAAAATAGGTCTCATTTTCCCAGAGCGTATCATCGGCATCAAAGGCGATGATTTTTACAGTTGAACTCAGATCGTTCATGACTTTTCTTTAGTCAGATCTTTGATCATACTGTTGAACACCGACATGATGAGACTGAACAGCAGGGCCCACCAGAATCCATCTACCTGAAATCCGGGGATGACCGATTCTGCCAGAAGAATTACAATTGCATTGATGACCAGTAAAAACAAGCCCAGCGTGAAGATGGTCAGCGGAATCGTCAGGATGATCAGCAAAGGCTTCACAAAAGTATTTGCAACAGAAAGTATCAGGGCTGCCAGCAACGCATATCCGTAATGCTCAACATGAACACCCGGTAAAAGCCAGGCGGTAAGCACAATGGCAAGACCGTTTAATAAAAATCGGAGAATCATAAATGCAAAATTACGGATATCCTGACTCCCCGGGAAAATTTCAATTATCTGCTGAATTCATCAGTTTTATAATATCACCGGAATCCAGATGACAGTTGATCCACTCGCCGTCAAACCTTGTATTGAATCTTTTATAGAAATTGATGGCCGGCTCATTCCAGTCCAGCACCTGCCACATCATTCCCGTGCACTGTTCTCTGAGCACCGTCGCCATCACTTCTTCAAATAATGATTTTCCGATTCCCTTACCGCGATGTGATTCGGTTACGATGATGTCCTCCAGGTAAATCCTCTTGCCTTTCCAGGTGCTGTAACGATAATAGTATATAGCAAGTCCGGCAATGACACCATCCGCTTCCGCAACATAGGATCCAAACACCGGCGAATCTCCGAAGCCATCCTTCAGCATCATCTCCGGCGTATTGGAAACTTCATGCTCCGCTTTTTCATAGCGGGCAAGTTCTCTGATAAGTTTCAGTAAATCAGGGATATCTTCCTTTGTACCCTTACGAATGAGAAGATTCATGTCTGTATCCGAAAAGGTTACATATCCTTTTTCGCCAGTGGCGGAAGGACCTGCATGTTGTACCAGGCAAAAGCATACTGATCGGCAGTAAGTTCAATCGCTTTACTCAGGTTGGAAGAACCGTGTCCCGATTTTGTATCAATGCGGATGAGTACAGGATTATCTCCGACATGATTTTCCTGAAGCGTCGCTGCAAACTTAAAACTGTGTGCAGGCACCACCCGGTCATCGTGGTCGGCGGTAGTCACCATCGTGGCAGGATAATTCGTATTTGGTTTCAGCGCATGAACAGGTGAATAACGATGCAGATATTCAAACATCTCTTTTGAATCAATTGATCTTCCGTAATCATATTTCCACGCGTCGCCAACCGTGAAACGGTGATAGCGCAGCATATCCATAACACCGACTGCAGGGAAAGCAATCTTTGCAAGATCCGGCCGCTGCGTCATGGTGGCGCCCACCAGCAATCCGCCGTTGGATCCTCCTGCAATGGCGAGGTATTGTGATGAAGTATATTTTTTGCTGATCAGATATTCGCCGGCGGCAATAAAATCATCAAACACATTTTGCTTGTTCATTTTGGTTCCTGCGAGATGCCATGCTTCGCCGTATTCTCCGCCACCGCGGATGTTGGGGACAGCATAAATGCCGCCGTTCTCAAGCCATACAATTCTGGAGCTGCTGAAAGAAGGCAGCAGACTGATATTAAAGCCGCCATAGCTGTACAGCCAGGTCGGATTTTTTCCGTCAAGCTTCAATCCCTTTTTCATTGTAATAAACATCGGGATTTTCGTGCCGTCCTTACTGTTGTAAAAAACCTGACGCGTTTCGTATTCCTCAGGATTGAAATCTACTTTCGGGCGCTGATAGAGCTCCGATTTTCCTGATGCGATATCATATTTATAAACAGATGTCGGATCTATGAACGATGTGAAAGTATAATACACATAAGTGTCGGACGAGCGACCAGAAAATCCGGAGGCTGTACCGATTCCGGGAAGTTGCACTTCGCGTTCAAATTTTCCGTTGCGGTCAAATTGTTTTATAACTGTTCTGGCATCTTTCAGATAATTAACGAACAGTTTTCCGCCTGCTGCATTAACAGACTGAATGGCCTCCTTCTCTTCAGGAATAATGTCCTTCCAGTTTTTAGACTGAGGAGTGTCGGAAGATGCTTCCACAACCTTTCCATTCGGAGCGTTGAGATTGGTATAAATAATGAGCCGGTTGTCGGTATTATCAACAACCTGATGTTCATTATCAAAATTTTCTGTCGCAGCGATCAGCTTGCTTCCGGCTTTGGAGAGATCCTGAATGTATAACTCATTACCTGAGGTAGTGGTGGAAGCCGACATCACCAGAAATCTTTCGTCTTCAGTCAGGTAAGCCCCCACGCGGCGCGGCGGGTTAATATTCCCGTTGAACACAACGTTATCCTGAGACTGCGGCGTTCCCAGCTTGTGGTACATCAGCGTATTATAGTCCACGCGTGAAAAAAGTTTATCTCCTTCGGTGCGTGAATAGTAAAACCCTTCATTGCCTTTCCATGCGATTCCGGTGAATTTCAGATTACGGATGGTATCTCCGACCATCGTTTTGTCGGAAGTTTTTATGATCACTGCCTTTCTCCAGTCTGATCCACCCTCACTGATCATATAAGCAAGCATGGAACCATCAGATGTAAAGAAAGTTCCCTGCAATGCTGAAGTACCATCTGCTGAAAAAGTGTTAGGGTCCAGAAACACTTCGGGTTGGCCCTGTTCTCCCTTTTTGCGATACAGCACACTTTGATTCTGAAGTCCGCTGTTCCGGTACCAGTACAGATGTTCACCTTCTCGGGAAGGGGCGGAAATTTTTTCATAGTCATTTAGTGCATTGATCCGTTTGCGGATTGTTTCGCGGTACGGAATATTTTCAAGGTATCCGAAGGTCACCTTGTTTTGTGCCTCCACCCATTGAGTTGTAAGTGCTGCTGTATCATTCTCCAGCCAGCGGTAAGGATCAGCAACCGCAGTTCCGAAGTACTGATCAATGGTGTCAACTTTTAATGATACCGGATAATTTCCGGCCTTGGTGATTTCCGGTGTGCGGCTACATGACCAGAACAAAAGCAGCAGGGAGAGAGCGGTGATGTATGACTTCATAATATGGGGATTGATTTCAGGATGGGGTTGAGTGGGAGATATATGTGGAAATATCGTTTGTAAAACTCAAATCATCCGGCGTCAAAACAACCTTTTCTCCGTCATTCAAAATAATCATCACAAACTGATCACGCTGCGAAGCATACCAGGTCATTGAGCCAAACTTAGTGTTATAAAATTTTCCGTAGTAACCGAAAACACCGCCATTCCCGAATGTCCGAACCGACCACTTCAGATCTTCACGCAGAACAGATTTTATTTCTCTGATCTCTGAAAATAATATCCTTCTGTTTTTTGCAGGGCGTCGGATAATCAACGACTCCGCTGTCAGTTCATATCCTGTAACATGAAACAGGTAACAAAACAAAAGAATAGAACCATTAAGAATATTGATCAGAATCCATATCATCGGAATTTGACTGGCGCCGAACCTGCTGCCCGTAAGATTGGATGGAATAAATCCAATCGCAAGAAACAAAATGATAACACCTACTGTAATTATGACAGAAAGACGATCTTGAGTGGCCTTGTAAAACTTCATTCAGAAACTTTTTGATCAGATAAAAATTATACTCAGAATTCCGGTCAGCATGATCAATTTTAACCATCTGCTCAGTTCATGATATTCTTTGACAGTATCAGCCTGAATCATTTTATAGCTGAACCACGCCAGCGGTAAAAGAATAAGCGCCATAAAATAGGCGACATGCAAACTGCGGACATACAAATGCACCAGCACGGTAGATGCTGAAAGTATCAGGACAATCAGCCCGATATATCTTTTAGTGCCCGCAATCCCCCACACAATCGGCAGGGTTCTGCAATCAAAAGCCTTGTCCCCTTCAAGATCTTCCATATCCTTAACTGCTTCACGGATCAGCGTCATGGCAAATGCAAATACTGAATACAAAAGCACGGTAATGCCGGCAGAAGGATAGACCAGGTAAAGGACTGAAATAGAAAATGCGGTGAGCA
Organism: Cyclobacteriaceae bacterium; assembly: GCA_049430945.1. Taxonomy (GTDB): domain Bacteria; phylum Bacteroidota; class Bacteroidia; order Cytophagales; family Cyclobacteriaceae; genus ELB16-189. Next base: position 8,230 of record JBMTCO010000068.1, on the reverse strand, counting down.
GGGCAATGACAAAGTTTCCTGAAAATGGCTTGCGCTTCAGGCTTGCAGAATATATCCAGAGCATCATGGATGAAATCAGGTTCAGAAGTGCAACTTTCCAGTTTACAATCAGACCAACACCCACGCCGGCAGCTGAAAAAAAGGAATGAAGAAAAATTGCCGAACGCCTGGTGATCGCTCTGCCGACCACAACCTCACGCGGTTTATTGATCAGATCAATTTTTATATCAAAATAGTCGTTGATGATATATCCCGCGGCCGCAATCAGCACAGTGGAAGCAGACATCAGGAATAATTTCCAGTCTGCAGGACCGGATTCAGGTATAAGAAAAACAGCTGCAACATATTGTGCTGCAACAATGATCATCAGATTCCACGCTCTGGTCAGGCGGATAACAGTTTTTACCGGAAACCTGGATAATAAGGACATGTGCCGGAAGAATCTGCGAAGATACAGATTCCGTTCATGTCCGGCATGGAACAAAAATTCAGCTTAATTACACAGAATGGTTATGCTTCCCATTCAGCCATTCAATAAAGCGCGGTTAATTTCTTTAAGGTTCCTGCACCCTGTAAGCGCCATCGCAAGATCAAACTCCTCCCTTAACATCCCCAATGCTTTTTCTACACCTTGCTGACCTCCTGCGGCCAGCCCCCATAATACGGGTCGACCCACCAGCACTGCTTTTGCACCATGAGCTATTGCTTTCATTGCATCAATCCCCCTTCGGATGCCTCCATCCATCAGGACAGTGACCTGATCGCCTACTGCATCAACAATAGAAGGCAAGACATCTATAGTAGCCGGAGCACTATCCATTTGCCGGCCCCCGTGATTGGAAACTTGAATGCCCTTCACGCCATGAGACAGTGCAATGCGGGCATCATCAGCTCTGCACACACCTTTGATAATGATTGGAAGTTTAGAAATGCCTGCAAGCCAATCAAGATCTTTCCATTGCAGTGAAGCATCTATCATCCATCCAAAAGATTGACCCAGACCTGCACCGGATTGTCCTTTGGTGACAGCATCTTTATCATACTTAGTCAGGTTAACTGCCGACAATCCGGGCGGTAAATGAAATCCGTTTCGCACATCCCGTTCCCGTCTGCCCCACATCGGAGTATCGACCGTGACCACAAGTGCTTTTGCTCCTGCACTTTCGGCACGGGCAACCAGGTCGCGTGTGTATTCCCGGTTTTTATTTATATAAAGTTGAAACCAGAAGCTCTTGTTCGTTACCTCAGCAACTTCCTCGATGGATGTAGTAGAGAGACTGCTGAGAGTCATAATTGTTCCGGCACTAACCGCCGCTTTGGCAGTTGCCAATTCGCCTTCAGGGTGGGCAAGCTTGTGAAAAGCAGTTGGAGCAATCAATATTGGACAGGCAACTTTTTGACCAAAAAGAGTAGTGGACATATCCCTGCTTGAGACATCAACAAGAACTTTATAATGAATCTTCAGCTTTTCAAAAGATTCGCGGTTAGCTTTCAGGGTAGTCTCATCCCACGCACCACTCCGATAATAATCATAGGCAATCTGAGGAAGCTTTTCTTTGGCAATCTGTTCAAGCTCGAAAATATTGAGGGCATTCAATGAAGGTTCACCTGAAAAAAAATTATCTGCAGACTGAGATCTCGGATTTGCTTTTACATTGATTGCAGTTCCGGCTGTCAATCCACCTGCAGCAAAAATTGTTTTCTTGAGGAAATCTTTTCTTTTCATAATTAACTCTGCTTAAGAGGTTTGATTTTACTCTGCATATTTTTTCATGATATCCTTAAATGCCTGAAGCTTACGAACGCCATCTAAATCTGCACTGGCACCTTTTTCCAATGAGGAGACAGGCAAACCATAGCTGAGTGACTTATCCAGATATTCCAGAAAACTCGCAGTATCTTTTTTTAATTCCAGATATAAGAGTCCCATATTATAGTAAACGATGTTGAATTTGGAGTCAATTTCAAGTGCCTTTTTATAGTAATGAAGTGAAGAGTCAGCATTTTCCTTCATTAGGTATGTATTGCCCAAATTACCATAAACACGCAGTTTATCCAAAATTCTGTCCTGAGGGAGAAATAACCGCAAAGCATGTTCATAATTGGGTAGGGCCTCATCCGGTTCAGCCTGCATCATATACCATGTCCCGCGAGTCAGATAAACCTGGGCCACAGTAGAATCTTTTGTTATTGCTTCCTCCAGTTTGACATTGGCCAAATCAAATTTTTTCATTCTTATTAGTCCCATTGCCCAATCAGAAAGAATTATTGCCTCCTGTCGTCGGTCACCTGCATATTTTTCCAATCTGTATTTTGCCAGTTGAATACTTCCTTCGCCGTTATAGGCATAATTCAGATAATAGCGTTGCAGGGATTCGTCATCGGTATATTTTAAAATATTTTCAGCAGCCTTTGAAATCAGCTCCTTCATTGGAACATCAGGATTGGGGTCATTATTTGCCTCCATGTACTCCGGTTTTTCCCCTGAGAACTTCAAAATCATAACTACTTTTGGTCCCGCAAAGTATATGTCGGCTTTTATCCTCTTTCTTCGATTCACTCCGATAGCATCCCCAATCAGATCTACGATACCATGAACCGGAACACCAATACCAATTAGTTCTATAGATAAGTCAATGTCAGATTCACTCGATAAGTAATTCTTTGAGTATTCCTGCTGGCGGGTGAAGCCCATGATCTTTTGCAACTCATAGCTGATGCGGTTAGCAATCAATGGCCCTGAGAATCCTGCTTCCACCATAGAGTTCGGCACATTAACCTGTTCTATGATGTAACCCTCATCTGTTAGTTCCTTGTAAAAGAAACTTACAATCATTCCAACCAATCCAATCAGCAACACCATCGCAATAATTGAAAGCGCTGCTTTCATCTGCTTATAGATCCACCTTAGATTATAGCGAGATCTCTTTTTCTTTTTCCCCTCAGGATTTATTGACTGATCCTTGCTTTCCGTTTGTTCCTGCATGTAGGTTACATGGATATTAATCAGTTGAAGGTACACTATTTTAAAGGAATCAGACAACACATGATATCTGATCACTAAAAAAGCACAAAAGCAGGTCGTGTAAATAGCTTTGGTTTAATGCATCAATACCCGGAAACAGAGGGCTCTTAATGAGATGGTTTAATCACAACCGGGAAAAATTAAGATGAAAGCAAAACATCTCTTCCGGATAAGGCGTGAGCAAAGTCATCTGTTTTACTGATTAATATCAACTGACAAATGGTGGTACAGTTAAGTTCTTTGAGTTTTGCAAGCTCGGTTAAACTGATTTTTGGTTACGAAGTATATTCACAAGGGAAAAACCCACGAAATACCTTAGCAAATGAGCCAAATCAGTAAAGAGGTTGAATCAAACAGTAAAAGTCAGTTTGAAGCATTATTTGAATACGCAACGATCGGTATGCTGATCACAAATGGAAGAGGGGAAATCGGGAGTTTCAATGCCTGTGCAGAGTCACTGTTTGGTTACTCAAGAGAAGAACTTACGGGAAAATCCGTTGAATCATTGATTCCGGAATCCTTCAGGCATAATCATGAAAACATGCGTAACGGTTTCATGAAAAAGCCTTCCAACCGCCCAATGGGTGCCAATCGTGATCTGTTTGGCCTGAAAAAAGATGGTACCGTTTTTCCGATTGAAATAAGTCTCGCACACTTTGAACACAAAGGGGAATCGCAGGTTATTGCATTTATTATTGACATCTCCGTCCGGAAAGCAAGCGAAGCAGCGCTGCTGAAAAAGCAAAAAGAACTTGAAAGCGTTTCGGACCAGATCCGTAAACTGAATGTGGAGCTTGAACAAAAAGCAGAGGACAGGACGAAAATAATGAAAGAAGCACTCAGCGAACTGGAGCGATCGCGCCAGGAACTCAGTCAGCTGCTTCAAAAGGAAAAAGAACTCGGTGACCTTAAATCAAAATTTGTCACCATGGCTTCTCATGAGTTCCGAACTCCACTCAGCACGATTCACTCTTCTGCGACGCTGATAGGAAAATACGATGCACCGAAAGACCAGCAGAAACGGACAAAACATCTAAAAAGGATTCAGTCTTCTGTCGAAACCATGCGCGATATACTCGAAGACTTTCTCTCCATCAGTAAAATCGAAGAAGGGAAAATCAAACTCACACCGGAGGCGCTTTCACACGAAGAACTTCTTGAAGAAATAAGCGGACTTGTTGGTGAAATGCAATCACTCGCAAAACAAGGACAGAAAATAACAATAAAATGCAGCTTGTCATCACAGATTGAAATAGATATTAAGATGATGCGGCATGTGCTGACCAACCTGCTTTCCAACGCCATAAAGTTTTCACCCGAAGATTCCGTTATTGAAGTGGGTGCAGAAGAAAAAAATAATTTATTGCATCTGTCTGTCCGTGACAGCGGAATCGGAATATCCAAAGAAGATCAGCAGCGATTGTTCGAACGATTCTTCAGAGGCGACAATGCAGCAAACATTGAGGGAACCGGGCTCGGCCTCTACCTCATCAGCCGTTACACCGAACTGGCGAAAGGCCGGATCGGGTGGGAGAGCAACCTGGGCAAAGGAACTACTTTTCACATTTTTTTACCTATTCAGTATACTTAACTAACTACCCTTATGAGCAAGATCCTGTTGATTGAAGACAACCCCGAAGTCCGCGAGAATACTGCGGAAATTCTTGAATTGGCCCGCTACTCTGTAACAACCGCAGAGAACGGAAAAACAGGAGTTGAGCTTGCGCTTGAAAAAAACCCCGACTTAATCATTTGCGATATCATGATGCCCGTGCTCGACGGATATGGCGTGCTGCACATGCTCAGTAAAAATCCTGACACCGCCACCATCCCCTTTATTTTTCTTACAGCCAAATCAGAAAAGTCAGACTACCGGAAAGGAATGGAACTTGGGGCAGATGACTACATTACAAAACCATTTGATGAAACGCATCTGCTGAATGCTATTGAGGTACGATTAAAAAAATCTGAAAAACTCCGTCAGTCATTTACACAGGATGCACCGGGCTTCACAGAATTTATTGACACCGCCGGACAGCATGCCAATGTCCGTCTTACCGAAAAAGCCCGTGAGGTTCAGAAGTACCGGAAAAAATCTATCCTGTTTCAGGAAAGTCATCGTCCGCTGTTCCTATATTTCCTTGTCAGCGGAAAAGTAAAAACATTTCGGTCGAATGAAGATGGTAAAGAACTCATAACGCATATCCATACCGCAGGGGACTTCATCGGCTATACTCCCATACTTGAAGAAACTTCCTACAAGGATAGTGCAGAGGTCCTTGAAGATGCTGAACTCATGCTTATCCCCAGAGAAGATTTTCTTAAACTAATCGGTTCAGACAATATGGTGGCAAGGCAATTCATCAAACTGCTCACCCGGAATGTGGTTATTCATGAAGAAAAACTGATTAACCTAGCATACAACTCAGTAAGAAAAAGAGTTGCCAACGGATTACTGGAGGTTCTTCAGAAATTCAAAACAAACGGCGCTGAAAATCCTCCGCTTCTTATCTCGCGTGAAGACCTAGCACAGGTTGTAGGAACCGCCACTGAATCACTGATCAGAACACTCAGCGAATTCAAAGCCGATAAACTGATTGATATTCAGGGCGGTAAGATCACCATTCTGCAGGAACCCAAACTCAAAAACATGATTTACTGATTGCTTTTCAGCGTCTGTCCGTCAGGTACAGTCCCTGACGGACAGACTAACACCGGGAATATTATTTCCGGATTTATTATTGAATCTGTAACGCGAATGTGATGTTACGCAGGAAAATCTTGAAGATCAGCAGACCAAATCCAGTTTCAGTGCGTCATCGATTTTCCTTCTTCATTCTGCCGCTCAAGCGTCCAGTCGTCCGTCAGGGAAGTTTCAATCCAGACATTTCCTGATTTCCGAAATATCTTAACCAGCAATCCGGTAGCAGATTTAAATTCCTCTTTCAAAGACCGGATTGTCTTTGAGCCCGTCAAACTAATGTCTAATTCTGGCAGGCTGAACAATGAGTAACCCGACTCAAGCTTTCTGGTAATTTTGATGCCATTGAGATCAATGTTCTTAAAGAAATCGATCTTCAGAAACGGATAGTGTTTCGTAAAAAAGTTTTGAATCCCGCCTATTGTCTGGCCTTCAAAAATAGAGATATTCCTTGAAAATGAACTTGTTACCACAGCTGTTCAGTTAATGATGGGAGTCATCAATGGTCTGTAAAATTATAAGACTACCAGTGCCCATAAACATGACTTTTATCATGTAAGATGTTGAATAAAAACACTGAGGGTATGAGTATCCTGATTTACGGATCAAAAGCCACGGTTTCAGGAGTAAAAATTAATTCTGATTACTGCTCCTTTCTTGAAAAGCGGATGATCGTCGTGCTGTAAGGTGTCAGTTCCTGCGCGGGTGAATAACTGACAAATCCCCCTCCCCCCTGAATGATAAGATCAGGTGCAGCACCTTGTGTGGTCAGGTAAACGCCTGAATAAGTCGCTGCTGCCTGTGAACCATCTGAGCCTGATAAAGCAGGATCTGTAATGGTTCGCGAAGAGAGGTTTTGAACAACAAGGACGACGTCTGAACCAAGGGTTCTGAAAAATGCAAGGACGGATGCATCATTGGACTTAACAGGTTCAAAGCCCCCTTTTTTCAGCGCCGGACTTCCCTGCCTTATTTTAATCAGCTTTTTATAATGAGAAAGTATTGAATTCTCATCACCTGAAAGTCCCTCCGTGTTGTTTCGGATAAAATCTGAATCAACTGGATACCATGGTGATCCGGTAGAAAATCCGGCATTGGGCTGTGCAGACCATTGCATTGGCCTTCGGGCTTCCTGTATCATTCCTCCACCCTTCATGGCAATCTCCTCACCATAATAAATAAATGGGACTCCCGGTAATGTTAGCAACACACCCGCAGCTGCTTTCGCCTGCTCTGAGTTATCCAGAATATCAATTGTTCTGTTCTGAAATTGATTGGTCAGAAACACACCATATTGCCTGGTTGGATAACGGTTTATTACATCTATCATCTTTTCACGAATCACAGATGCTTCCTGATTTTTTATTCCGTTAAAAATTGCTGACGACAACTCATACTCATAGCAAAAATCCAGACGGTCATCTGCATAAGATTCCACAATTGTTGTTAACCCGGGAACATCTCCGACAAGAAGAAAAGATGGATCTGCTTTCCTGACAAATCCAAAATAGTCTCTCCACCAGTTCAGCGTAGATTCGGAGTAAAGGATATTGTCACCCTCTTCAATCAATGCGCCGGCACCCTCCATACGAAAGCCGCTCACTCCTGTTTGATTAATCCAGTACTCTGTGATTTTTTTTATTTCAACAGTGACTTCCTCATTTTTAAAATTAAGATCGGGCTTGCCGCTGCCAAACAATCCATAGTAATATTCACTTCCGGACGGATGCCATAGTGGTCCGCCGTAAGGACTGTAATCGCCCGGGTTGTTGTTTCGCCATACATACCAATTTTTAAAAACCGGATCCGATGAAGCAGACTTTGTAAACCACGCATGCTGAATAGATGTCTGGTTGACAGGAAAATCTATAACTACCCTGATTCCACGAACCTGCGCCTCTTCCAGCAACCGGTTTAAATCTTCTGTTGTGCCGTAATCAGGATCAATCTTTAAATAATCTTCAACATCATATCCGTCATATCCCGTTGCCTGAAATACCGGCATCAGCATAAGCGCTGTCACGCCCAGATCATCTTCAGTTGAGGGATTTCCGTCATTCAAATAATCAAGTTTCTCGATAACACCCTGCAGATCGCCGTTGCCATCACCATCCGAATCGTAAAAACTTCTTACAAACAGCTGATAAAAAACCCGCTCTTCCCACCAGGACTGAGTTTCAGGATAATCCTTGATATTTTTCTTCGCGTCCTCAAGCCCGTCTTTGCATCCCGCCACCGATAATCCGGTTATCAATAAAAAAAGTATGGCTCGGTTCATATTTGAGGTGAGCAAATATAAAAGTGGTTCAAGTATTATTCCGTAATAAGCATCCGGATTGCGGCTATCAGGGTCATCACGATGATGAACCAGCGGTATGAGCGGTCAGAAAACAATCGGACCAGCAAAATCCCGGCCCATGCACCTGCCATAATCAGCGGAAGCAGAACCAAATCAAGTAAAATGGTATTCAGACTTATGGTATTCCATGACAGGACATGAAAAG
>JBMTCO010000067.1:0-13855 GCA_049430945.1 Cyclobacteriaceae bacterium | reverse complement strand
TGCTGGATGTGGAAGTAGCTGACAGAAAAGCACGCGGTATCATTACCCGTGATCTGATCACAGGAAAGATTGAATCGCACAGTGCACATGCGGTATTGTTATGTACCGGCGGATACGGAAATGTTTTCTATCTTTCAACGAATGCCAAGGGTTCCAATGTAACGGCTGCATGGCGTGCACACCGTAAGGGAGCGTTATTTGCAAATCCTTGTTTCACTCAGATTCATCCTACGTGTATTCCGGTTTCAGGTGACCATCAGTCAAAACTGACGCTGATGTCTGAGTCCTTAAGAAATGATGGCAGGGTATGGGTTCCTAAAACTGCACGTCCCGGACTAAAGGCGAAAGAGGCAGTAGCGATTCCTGAGTCGGAGCGGGATTATTTCCTGGAGCGTAAATATCCTTCTTTCGGTAACCTTGTTCCCCGCGATGTTGCTTCCCGCAATGCCAAAACTGTTTGCGATGAAGGTCGTGGTGTCGGTAATACCGGTGTGGCAGTATTCCTTGATTTTACTGATGCCATTAAGCGTGATGGTCGCTCCGTGATTGAAGGTAAATACGGTAACCTTTTTGATATGTATCAGCAAATCACAGGCGATAATCCTTACGAGGTTCCGATGATGATATATCCGGCGGTTCACTACACGATGGGTGGGCTGTGGGTAGATTACAACCTGATGACTTCAATTCCGGGGCTTTATGCACTTGGAGAAGCAAACTTCTCTGATCATGGAGCTAACCGGCTTGGTGCAAGTGCTTTGATGCAGGGGCTTGCCGATGGTTATTTTGTGATTCCTTATACAATCGGAGATTATCTGGCCACCATAGGCTGGAACGACAAGGTAGGAACGGATCACCCCACATTCAAGGAGGCTATGGAAAATGTTAATGCGCGTGTTAATAAACTCCTCAGCATTAAGGGCAAAAAGACCTCCGATCAGTTCCACCGTGAGCTTGGTCACATTATGTGGGAGTATTGCGGAATGTCACGCAGTGAATCCGGACTCAAACTTGCTAAGGAAAAAATTCAGGCTCTGAAAAATGAATTCTGGACGAACGTCAATGTTCTTGGCAGCGCCGGCGAACTTAACATGGAGCTTGAGAAGGCGGGTCGTGTGGCTGATTTCATAGAACTTGGAGAATTGATGGTGGATGATGCCCTGAACCGTGAAGAATCCTGCGGCGGTCACTTCCGTGAGGAATCACAGACTCCTGAAGGCGAGGCGATGAGAAAAGATGAGGAGTTCGGTTATGTTGCTGCCTGGGAGTTTAAAGGCGACGGACAACCGGAAGCGCTTCACAAAGAGCAACTAAAATTTGAGAACGTTAAACTTACGCAGCGTAGTTACAAGTAATCTGAAACAAAAAAACGGACAGCTATGAAGCTTACATTAAAAATCTGGAGACAAAGCGGTGCGAATACGAATGGAGCGTTTAAAATCTATCCGCTGGATCATGTATCACCTGATATGTCCTTCCTTGAAATGCTGGATGTTCTGAATGAGTCTTTGGTGAAAAAAGGGGAGGAGCCGGTTCATTTTGATCATGATTGCCGAGAGGGCATTTGCGGTATGTGCAGCCTCTACATCAATGGCCGTCCGCATGGACCTCTGCAAACCACAACTTGTCAGTTGCACATGCGTTCATTTTCAGACGGTGAGACCATTACAATTGAACCCTGGAGGGCAAAGGCTTTTCCTGTAGTCAAAGATCTGGTGGTGGATCGTTCTGCATTTGACCGCATTCAGCGTGTAGGTGGTTACATTTCTGTGAATACCGGTGCGGCACAGGATGCCAATGAAATACTGGTTCCTAAAAAGATTGCCGACGAGGCCATGGATGCTGCTACTTGTATTGGTTGCGGTGCATGTGTTGCTGCCTGCAAGAATGCTTCGGCGATGTTGTTTGTCGGTGCAAAAATCTCTCAATATGCATTATTGCCGCAGGGTCAGCCTGAACGTAAAGAGCGCGCGGAGCGCATGGTGGCACAGATGGATGCTGAGGGATTCGGTTCATGCACCAATACAGGTGCGTGTGAGGCTGAATGTCCGAAGGGTATCAAGATCACCAATATTGCCCGGATGAACAGAGAGTATTTCTCTTCAATGTTTACCAACTATCAGGTAGAAGTTGGATCAGATGCAGGGTAGTAAGGCATACGTAAAACTTTCCTAGGGTAACAAGGGCCGGAATAAAACCAGGCCCTTTTTATTTCTTTTTCAAATGATGTCGTCTATACAGATAATTTTAAACGGCAGGTTGTTTGTTAAGTTAAACAATATCGGTTAGGATCTTGTTACTTAAGTTGCTGAGAGGTCAACACACCGATTTCTGATGTCCTTTGAAAGTGTAAATCTCTACCATATATTTTTCTAAATTTATCGCAGGTATTTTTAATCCTGAAACCTGAAATATTGACCACGAATAGACTTTACTCCGGAAACTCTCAGAGCTTTGCATTTATACTTACTGCTTCATTAAGTGCATTCGGATTGTATACCTGCATTTTTGCGCTGCGCAAGGCTTTTGGTGTTGGTACATACGCTGACTTGAGCTGGCTTGGAGTTGGTTTTAAAAGCTGGATGGTTATTTTTCAGGTGGTAGGTTATCTGGTGTCCAAGTTTGCAGGTATAAAGCTGGTTTCTGAGATGAAATCAGAGAACCGTGCCCGCAACATTTTTTACATGGTGCTTATTGCGACTGCTTCCTGGCTTGGATTCGCTGCTTCCCCCGTGCCTTTCAATTTCATCTTCATATTTATCAATGGTTTTATTCTAGGCTTCGGCTGGGGCCTTGTTTTTTCTTATATGGAGGGGAGAAGTACCACTGAAGTGCTTGGAGCGGCCGTTTCCGTTTCTTTTATCTTCAGTGCCGGATTTTCAAAAAGTGTGGCAGGATGGCTGCTTAAAACGGGTATCACTGAGATGTGGATGCCCTTTGCAACTGCCATGGTTTTTATGGGGCCGCTGTTGATCTTTCTGAAGTTGCTTGATAAAATTCCGGCACCTTCGCCTGAAGATGAAGCACTCCGTACCAGGCGAGTACCCATGACAGGTCAGGAACGGATTGCCTATGTGAAGGAATTTTTTCCGGGACTTGCACTGCTTGTGCTTTCTTACATACTGCTCACGGCTTTCAGGGACTTTCGCGATAATTTCAGTGCTGAGATCTGGATAGCGCTGGGGTATGGAGGGAAGCCCGGAATATTTACCCTGACAGAAACGGTAATCTCCGTAACAGTGCTGGTGCTGATCGCAAGCCTGATGTTCATCCGTAACAATTACAGGGCCATGGTTATAAACCACCTGATTGTGATTGCCGGAATGATGATGGTTGGAATTTCAACCTGGCTTTTCAGAACGGGTTTGCTGAGTCCGACCGGATGGATGATAATGGTAGGAATGGGGCTTTATTTCGGGTACATTCAGTTCAACAGTATTTTCTTTGATCGTATTCTGGCCACATTTAAGACCGCCGCTACGGTTGGATTCCTCATATACCTTGCGGACGCTTTTGGATATATTGGAAGCGTCAGTGTGATCTTGTATAAGGAGCTTGGCAGTGCCCGGCTTAGCTGGCTTGAATTCTTTGTTCGCTCGGCGTATACCCTGTCAATTCTTGGTACAGTGTTTATGGTGCTTGCACTCCGGTACTTTGTCCGAAAAAAACAAGTGAGTCAATAATAGCAGAACTGTTTTACAGGATATGGAAAATAACGGGATTACCTGAATTATTAAAATGATGAAGTCCCTGGCATAAATCCTGATTTTGTAACCTCAGTCACATTTTTTATCCTGCCGAATTATTCCATTTGTAAAATGGAAAAGAATCTAAGGTCGCATTGGGAAAATATTTACCTGACCAAAAAACCCGATCAGGTCAGCTGGACCCAGGCGGTCCCTGAAATTTCCTTAGAATTTATTCGGAAATTTAATCTTTCCAAAGATTCCGGAATCATTGATATTGGAGGTGGCGACAGCAGATTGGTTGACTATCTGCTGGATGAAGGGTATTCGGATATTTCTGTTCTGGACATCTCAGAGGCTGCTATAGAAAGAACAAAAAAACGCCTTGGCGAGCGGGCAGGTAAGGTTAAATGGATTATCAGTGATATTATTGACTTTATGCCTGCCAGGCAATATGTGTTGTGGCATGACAGGGCTGCTTTTCATTTTCAAACCGATTTGAATGATATTGAAAATTACCTCAGCAAATTAAAAAATGCGGTTTCGGGATATGTGGTGTTTGGCACCTTCTCTACCGATGGTCCGAAAAAATGCAGCGGACTTGAAATAAAGCAATATGATGAGAACGGGTTAAAAGAAATTTTTAAGCGATTTGGTTTTAATGCCACTGAATGAAAAAGATAAAATAATATAACACCTTCCGGTGCCATTCATAACTTTTTGTTTTGCATTTTTTAAAAATCTAAATCTTCAGATTAAGTTTAAACGACCATGAGTTTAGTTTGGGTAAGGAAATTGGAACCGTCTCCGGTACCAGCACCATTTGAGTATCGCTTTAATTAACTCTGCGAATTCCTCGTAGAAAAATTTTTCTATGATAAATGCCCGCTATCTGGTAACCTCGTAATAAATGTTTTAGGTATTGCGGATAAAAATGATTTAATTCAATAAATCACTTGAATTATAAATCTAAAGGGTGTTACCGAATGCTTGAATTTCTTGATAAAAAATATGGAGTAGCATCGCCGGGCTTCAATCGCTGGCTGATACCTCCGGCCGCATTGGCCATTCATTTGTGCATTGGCATGGCATATGGTTTCAGTGTTTTCTGGCTGCCATTGTCTCAATCCATTGGCGTTGATGCTCCGTTACCTTGCCCACAAAATCTGCATTGGTGGGAATATCTGTATCGCACCGATTGCGACTGGCCGATCAGCATGCTTGGATGGACCTACACGCTGTTCTTTGTTCTGCTTGGATCGTCTGCTGCACTTTGGGGTGGTTGGGTTGAAAAGGAAGGCCCCAGGAAAGCGGGTTTTATATCCGCTTGTTGCTGGTGCGGAGGATTGCTGATCGCAGCGGCAGGCATCCGCTTTCACCAGCTGTGGTTATTGTGGCTTGGTTCAGGCTTCATCGGTGGCGTAGGGCTTGGCCTTGGCTACATCTCACCAATCTCCACGCTGATTAAGTGGTTTCCGGATCGAAGGGGGATGGCCACAGGTATGGCTATTATGGGCTTCGGCGGTGGTGCCATGATTGGTGCTCCACTGGCAAATCAACTGATGGAATTTTTTTCCGGACCTGCTACCACAGGTGTCTGGCAAACATTTTGTGTACTCGCCGTTATCTATTTCATCTTTATGGTATCGGGTGCATTGGGTTATCGTGTACCGTTAACTTCAGGCTCCGGAACACAAATACAACATAGTGCAAGTCGGGCGTTGATAACAGCAGGTCAGGTGGATGTCCATGCTGCTACTAAGACTAAACAGTTCTGGCTGCTATGGATCATTTTGTGCGTGAATGTGACTGCAGGAATCGGAATTATTTGAATGGCTTCACCCATAATGCAGTAAATTTTTGGAGGCAAGCTCATCTCCAGCAATCTCACTATCCATGAACTCAATAGTGAACAAAAAAAGATAATCGCCCAGCTAGCAGCCGGTTTTACAGGGCTTCTTTCTTTATTTAACATCGCAGGTCGTTTTTTCTGGTCAACACTTTCAGACCGGCTGGGAAGAAAAAATACATACCATATATTTCTTGGTTTAGGATGTCTGCTTTATTGGGCCATACCCTTTTTCAACCGATCGGGAAACATTGCGTTGTTTGCCATGGCTTTCTGCATCATCTTATCCATGTATGGCGGAGGTTTTGCCACCATACCTGCGTATCTCTCAGATTTGTTTGGCACCCGCATGGTCAGTGCAATTCATGGGAGATTGTTGACTGCCTGGGCTACCGCAGGAATATTGGGGCCTGTATTGGTTAATTACATCCGCGAGTATCAACTCGGTCGGGGTATTCCGGCAGCGGAAGTTTATAACATTACTTTATATCTCCTCGGAGGATTGCTCATCATCGGTTTGTTGTGTAATGCTATGGTAAGACCTGTTAACTCTAAATTTTTTCTGAAAGATGAATCAGCAGACAATCAATCATCAGTATTGTCAACGACTCACTTGCAATCCGAAAATAAATCTGTCGGTATGGTCGGCTCAACCGGAGTTATAGTCAAATTGATTCTTGTCTGGTTCGCAATTTTGATTCCACTGGGTTGGGGAATCTATATGACACTTAGAACAGTGATGGTTTTATTCCGATGAATGGGGAACAGACCAATAAAACCCTTTTAGCTATTTTTATGTCTATTATTATTAAACAGTTCAGATCATAAGATGCACCTATTAGATGGATACAGTGGAAAATTAAGCCGAAATTGTTTTAATCATAAATAAATCTCGCCCTTCAAATACAGCACTGCTTTCCCTGTTATCTCGACTCTGTCATTCACCATTTTGCATTCAAGCTTGCCTCCTCTGGTTGAAAGTTGTTCGGCTATGAGCTCCGTTTTGTTTAATTGACCTGCCCAGTAGGGTGCCAATGTTGTATGGGCCGAACCTGTTACAGGATCTTCATTTACCCCTACTTGTGGACCGAAAAATCTTGATACAAAGTCACACTTTTGTCCTCTGGCGGTAACAATAAGTCCTCTTGCATCCAGCTTTTCAATATTTGGAAGATTTGGCTGAAGGTTCTCTATATCCTGCTGACTTTCAAAAACCAGCATGATGTCGCTCTTGCCATTATAGGCCTTTACCGGCTTCAGGGTTGTTGCATGTAGCAATGATTCTGAGAGATTAATTTCACTGACATGATCCGCCGGAAAATTTAAGGTGTAGGAATCGCTGTTGATTTTGACCGGCAGCTTCCCGCTTCGTTCGGAAAAAAAAGGTATTTCAGTACCTTTAAAATTTTCCTGTGTATGCAAAACAAACGCACTGGCCAGTGTCGCATGCCCGCACAGATTAACCTCCGTATTAGGCGTAAACCATCTGATTTCAATCCGGTTTTCTCCGATTAAATAAAAAGCGGTTTCTGATAAATTATTTTCAGCTGCAATTCTCAATAATAATTCATCGGCGGGCCATTCGGTCAGTGGGCAAACGGCAGCAGGATTGCCCTTAAAGAGATTTTCTGCAAATGCATCTGCCTGATAAATTTTAAGTTTCATGAATTATAATTTTCAATAAACGGCATACCTTAATTGAAAAAAGAATTTTTTAAGCCCTACCTACCTAAATGGTCTGCGTGGACTTATTGAACAAATCAAATTTGTAAACCTGGATCAGTCTGATTTCACGACTATCGTTTTTCCGATTTCAGTTTTTCTGCAACACTGTCGTAATACTCCTGTGTCAGCTTTTCAGTCCAAAATGTTGGCTGTGTTCCACCGTATATTGCCAGATAGGTTACCGCTATTTCTTTTGAAGATGTGTGCCAGTGCTCTGTGTCTTTATTGCATTTAAGTACATCTCCTTTTTTCAATAAAATCGGATTTTTATCTCTTTCCTGATAGTAACCTTCTCCTTCAAGAATAATAAGTACCTGTGGTGTCCCATGTTTATGCCAGTCAAGGGTGGAATTTGCTCTGAAGGTGGCTTTGGTAATATTGTAATTAATTTCTCCATCCGCCTGCAGTACAGTGTTCAGCCACGCTTCTCCGATATAATGGGTATTGGGTGCTTTCATGCCCTCTGTGAGGAAAGAAGTTACACTGTAATCATTCTGTGTAAATCCAACAAATGGGAGGATAACAAGACAAACGATTTTGATTGTTTTCATCAATGATATTTGATGCTAATAATACAGGAAAAATTTAGGCTTATTATGATTAATCAGGATTCCAGATGACTTTAAAAAAGAATTTATTTATGACGGATTAATGCTGTCTCTTAAGCACCTGTTGTGATTTTCTTGAATCAAAACTGAAGTACATTGTTATCAACATTGAAAGAACCAGATAAGGCAGGATAAGTTTACCTGTAAGCGGAAAGACCACGGTCATACCGAACCAGTCACCGGTATTAAAAAGTATCCCGACACCCAATAAAAATTTCATAAACTCCCAAAATATGGCGCTCCGGTTACCATCCATTAAATCTGTAAGTGCATAGACATAAATGAAAATAAATCCTCCGTAAATGAACATGCCCGGTGCTCCAATGGAGGCAATGTTGCCTAATAGGTAGGCAGTCACCATAAGTCCGACAAGAACCTGTGTCCAGACCCAACCAACGAATGCGGGTGAACGCTCCTGAGCGTATTTATCAAAGTTATAGACATCTTCAATTTTATAGATCGGATAATTATTCTGCGTGTCGCTGGGCCGCCAGCCTGTTGAATTGGTCCAGACAAGAATTTTATTCTTCCAGCTGCTTGTTCGCCAGCTGTCTGTTATGAGCAACCAGAGATGAACAAAATTGATCCTTATTGGATTCCATGTGCGCATCGGCCGGGTGATGCCATACACCGGAGGAACATCTGCCCTCTCTGCCTGGAATGTTCCAAAAAGCTTATCCCAGATGATGAAGATTTGTGAAAGGTTTTTGTCCAGGTACTCCTTGTTGATTGCATGGTGGACACGGTGGTGTGATGGTGTGACAATAATCTGCTCCAAAAATCCCATGTTCCCGATGTGTCTGGTATGGTACCAGAACTGAGCGAAGAACTGGATTGGGGTCACGGTCGCAATCACCATCGGTGAAATTCCTAGTAATGCAGCAGGAAGCATAAAAATAGAAAAGAGCTTCACGAATGATGAAATAGGCTGTCGTACTGCGCAGGCCAGATCAAATTCCTCGCTGCTATGGTGTACGATGTGACTGTTCCAAAAAAAGTTATTCGCATGTTCAATCCGATGAATCCAGTAGTGCGAAAAATCAAGAGCCACAAAAGCGATTACATAAGTAACCCAGGTGGTCTCAATATGCGTAAGCGCCACGCGCGCCTCAATCCATTGGTAGCTGATTATCGTTACACTTAGTCCAAGTACATTCTTGGTGACCATTGTGATTGCTGAGCTGAGACTACTAACCGTATCGAGATGGTTCAGTTGTTCGCCTTTAAAGAAGCGACTGTATAATTTCTCTAATATGATAAGTGTCAGAAAAATCGGAATTACTATGAGCAGAATCTTACCGTATTTTTCCATAACCGGGTGCTGTTTGTTTTGTCTCTATTTAACCTGATGTTTGAAAAGTCTGTGATGCTTCATTTACGGATTCTTAGTTCAGGAAATAAGCAAAATTTTGATTAAGTCTTTGAATATCAAAAATAAAAAGAAAAATGAGCCTACTACTATCTCGCTTCGGTACTTTTTAAGAAGTTGAATCAGTTTACTCATAATAAATCTCTGAAACGTTATGTCTTTTTGTAGCGTCGGCGAAATAGGGCTAAATGTAAACATTTGGCCTTAGACGAAGGTATCCGGCTAATAAAATATCAAGCCTCACGGGTTCGCATTTGTAACTTGAATTTCAGTTCTGGAAAATGCTTTTGATTAAGGAAGGTCAATTTCAGGGTATCAAATATTGATTACCAGCCGATATAGGCTGGTGGATTAATATTATTCATACGCAGGTAAACCAGCAGTTGTCCTCGATGATGAGTCTGGTGATCATTTATAAGGTTTATAATTTGTATCTCAGTCAGGGGGCCTGCAAAAAATGAGACCTGATCCGTCAGTCTGTCTACCTTAAAATCTCTTAATGCCTGTAATGCATAATCATAGACCAATTCAAGTTCCACTATTATTTCATCCTTTCCTGTGGGTACTTTTTTTGAAATCGGATTTGATTCACTTTTTAAGTAGGAAGAACTCAGCCAACCAAGATTCTCTGCAAGGTGATGTAATTGTTGGGCAAATGTCATGGATTCCTTTGAAGGCCTAAAGTCATATTTTTCAATCGGCATAGCTTTTGCCACCAGCAAGGTGTAACTCCTTGAATTTTCCAGTTTTTGAAAAGCAGATTGAATAAAAACGGAATCAATACTTTGGGCAAAAGTTTTGAATGTTCCCCCAAACCATCCCAATAGGGTAATTATTAATAATTTATACTTCATGATTCGCTCTCAATGAAATCCTGAGTATGTCCTTCAGTGAAAGTATAAATATATATACAAATAAATTATAACTCTTATCCCGGAATCGTCATTGATTATTCTGTGTAGTTAATGTAAATTCCGGATTGTTATAAGTGGATTATAACTTTTAGTAAGGATTTTTAATTGAGATTTTTTTTTGCGGGACCCGTATAATATTATTTCTAATATTTTTTACTGCCGAAGGAGGTTTACCTTGTTAACCCCAGGTCTAAAGATATTGTCAATAATGGATCTCCTAAACTGTCATCTGTCAATTCTGTACTTAAATTCAGATTCTTGTCTGTTAGTTTTGTCACTTTCCATACAGTTTCATCAGTAGTGCCTTTATTCAGAGTTAGTGTTTTCCCATCTGAGCTTAATTCCCAGGTTGCGGATTCGGTTGATCCTTCAGCGGTCCTGGAATAAGTGCCTCCCTTTTTAAAATCAATTTTGACATCCAGATCTTCAAATACTGATGCAAATTCTGAGGAAAGTAATTCAGCCTCTTCAGCTGAAAATCCTTGGCTAATCAAGTAATTTACAAATGACTGGTTTCCAGCCTTCAGGGTCACATCAATTGTTGAGTAATTCCAGCTGCCTAATATTAATTCTGCTGAGCTTGGTGACGGATCATTTTCATTCCCGCAACTCCACATGATTAATGAAATAAGCAAAATGTAGATACTCCTATAATATTTTTTATTCATGGTTTTTTTATTTTCAGAAGCTAGGAGTTATAAGGGGATAATAGCGTAGAGTTGTGACCAACGTCAAATCATTGTGATGAAAGTATAAAGCCGGCAATTATTATCCCATCAAGGCGCTTATTTATGATTACAAACTGTAACTTGTATTAAAGCATCGCATATGAGGCTCAAATTAAGTTCAAGTTTCTACTTTCATTTGCTGGGATGGGCTTTATTATTAACGCTCTTATTTTTTCAGGTTTATACCGATGTAGAAAATGAAAAAGATATAGCTGACATTATTGGGGATCTTATTGGATATTTCTGGGTCTTGATCGCTGCTACTTATATTAATCTTTTTTTATGGAGTTATTATTACAGAAGAAATCAAATATGGATTTATTTAATCCTGAGTCCGATTATTTTTATTTTTTCAATTTTACTTATTCAGGCAAATAATTTTCTGCTTAAGGACTTTATTCCTTTCACCACTTTGTTCAAAAGTGGTGTTAATGTTCTTCTTTTTTTTCTGATAACAATCGGAATAGATTATCTGCGCGAAGGAATAAAAAACGAAAAATTGATTCAGGAACTTCAACTGAAAACAAATGAAATGGAATTAAATTCTTTAAAACATCAGTTAAATCCTCATTTCTTCTTTAATTCTTTAAATAATATTTACGGATCAATTAAAAATGATCCGAAAATGGGAGCGGAAATGATTCTTTCATTATCAGATGTGTTAAGGTACCATTTGCAATCTGCTCACAAAACTCAGGTTCTCGTGAGTCATGAATGGAATATTATTCTGGAGTATATCAAAATTGAATTGTTACGCTTGCCATCGACTGAAAATTTGAATCTTAAAACCAATATCACCAACCAATCTGCATCAATTCCACCATTGGTTTTTTTTCCACTTATAGAAAATGCATTTAAACATGGCACAAGCTCAAACAAATTGTGGTTTGTCAATATCGATTTAGAGGTTAACGATCAGCAAATTAAGTTGATCATTGAAAACAGCGTTATAAATAAAAATGTAATGAAAACAAATATTGGTATTAATAATCTGCTTCGGAGGTTAACAATTATTTATGGCGATAAATTTCGCTTTTTCACAAAACGAGGTTCCTCAACTTACCTGGCTCAACTTGAAATTACTTTATGAATTTATTCAATGTATTGGTTGTTGATGATGAGCCTATTTCCCATAAAATAATCGAGGATTATTGTAAAGAAATTAATGACTTACAGATTGTAGCTAATTGTTTTGATGGAACTTCTGCAATAGAATATTTAAAGAATAATAAGGTTGATATTTTACTCCTAGATATTCAGTTACCTGATATAAAAGGTTGGGAAATTTTTAAAGAAATTGACCTCTCACGGATAGTTGTGATTTTTATTACCGCATTTGATAACTACGCACTACAAAGTTTTGAGTATGATGAGGTTATTGATTACCTGCACAAACCTTTCAGATTTTCCAGATTTGAGCACAGCATAGAGCGCGCAAGAAGGATTATTCGTACAAATCTAACACTTGATGCGCTTCAAAATAATGAGGACCTGATTCACAACACTTTTGATAAAGGAAATGAGATAACCTTTAATAAACGACATAAAGTCATTTCAATCAAATACGCGGACATGCTTTATATGCAGGCATGGGGCAATTACATAAAAATATTTTTAGTCAGTGGGCAAATCGAGCTTATCCGAAAGACCTTTTCTGTGATGGAGGGCGAATCTGATCCTTTCGGTTTTGTAAGAATACATAAGTCGTTTATTGTTAATAAATCTTTCATTGAAAGGGTAATAGATGGGGGAATTAAAGTGCAGGATTGCATTTTACCCATTGGTAGGCATTATCTTGTAAAGGTTAAAAAAGTTTTAGATCATATTTAGTCAAAGTGAACGCCGCTGTCCTTCTCAACATTTTGAACAGTTTTATTTGTTTCTCCCGGTCTGTCTTTCCTTTATTTGAGGTGGAAGGAATTCCCGCTGAATTATTAATAAATATTATTGATCACAAAACTACGGCGTTAATTACATATGGCATTGTCCCAGCGTAACGAGTTCATCACAAGAAAATTTAATTCAATTGAAGCTTATGATAAATATGGCGCTGATGAGTTTACGAATTTCCAAATGTCATTAAATATTTTGGTTAAAATTTCGTTTACATTTAGGTCAATGTTGGCGAATTTAATTTTAAAAAAGCTGAATAATTGAGTTTGAAAGCTTCTTATTGAAATTTTGTTAATTTAAGTAGTTAGTGAATTGTAGAAGCATTAAAGCTCATTTTACAACACTTGAGAATCAATTTGCGATTCTTTGCTCAAAAAATTCCTCTCAATTAATTTGATTTTACCTGATTTGTTTAGTCCCCGGCTGAAACATCCTCCAGCTATGCCAAAACTCCTGATAGGCCTTAAGTCGTTTCAGTGATTTATCTGCTGAATAGGATTTTCCTTCAGGATTGAATTTTTTCTCTGCCAAGAGTAACGTATCTCCCTTCAATATTGGGTTCAAATTACGCTCCACCAGGAAGGCGGAGAATGTTTTTTCATCAGAGGCCAACATAACGACCATTTGATTTTCTTGCAAAGGATGTGTTAAAATTCGTTTCTTTTTCAAGGCAATCCAGTCAAATGCATACGACTGATTTTCTGTCAATACTCCAACGACCCAGCTTTTATCTTTCCACGAGACCGAATCTGTTCGAGTGAGAGTGCTTTTACTTAATCCTTTTTCATAACGACCCAACGAATCATACTTTTCCATAAATGCGCTGTCTGGTAGCATGACTAAACCTTCAGGATAATCTGAAAAAAACATTCGGGCCGACATTTGACGTGATTCAATCTCGGGTAGAAATGTACCTTTCAAAGGACCGGCAATGGCTTCACCATTTACCTGACGCCACCAGCTTTTGGTTGTTAAATCTTCGAACATGGCATTAAATCCATTCATACCTACCAAACGAAAATACTCTTGCCTTCCATTAACCATCGGCTCGAATATGCGGCCGGTCCGGCATACACTGCAATA
>JBMTCO010000066.1:0-14115 GCA_049430945.1 Cyclobacteriaceae bacterium | reverse complement strand
GGGCTCATTGAAAATGAAGGATTTACGATGTTCGTGACTCCTTTTTTCGTTTTGGGATAAAAGGTTTTATAGGTTCAGATGGGAAATGAAAAAAGGGAAGTTGGTGAGACTTCCCTTTGGTACTTTGGGTGGGAGGTCACATTGACTTATCATTGTAACATTTCTGTTAAGTCATTTCGGGAGTAGTTCCACACAAAAAAAAGAGGATAAACAGTGTAGCAGACATATTTTGCAGTAATCGATCTTATAATTTATTTTACAACGTTAAAACCTTATTCTAAACATTTTATTCTGAAATCAAGATAATATGGTAAATGCATTTGTGTGGTTGAATCTGATTTCTATCGTGGTATTGGTTTTGATAGTACTGAATAATTACAAAACCAATCCAAATATTATTTATTTAGGACTGTTTTTGGTTTCCTTTTCAATTTTCATTATCGCTTCATATGTTACTTTAGTAGAATTTGATCCGTTCTGGGCAGCCATTTTGTTTAATTACTTTACTCCATTTTATCTGCTGGCTGGCCCTTTTTTTTATTTTTATACAAGAGGCGTTGTGGAAGATAAATTTATTTTCTGTAAGGTCGATTTTTTACATTTTATCTTACCATTTATCCAACTAATTGGCATTTTTCCTTTCATACTTTCTTACAGCTTTCAAGAAAAAGTATTGATTTTAGAAGAACTTCACAAGGCACCTAACAAATTTGTGGAATTTAGATTCAATTCGATTTTCACCAATGCCCAGAATATGTGGCTTAGGACTATTAGTTTTATGGGCTACTTGTTTGCTGCACTTGTTAGGCTTTTGATTTTTGTGCGTTCCGAAAAGGTATCCTTTTTCATTTTACTGAAAGCACAATTTAATTTTCGTTGGTTGTTCTATCTTCTGTGTTCCATGTTCTTTCTTCCATTAGCATATTTGATTTTTCTTTTTGATGTGACGCGTTTTGATCTTGGACAAATTATTTTAGAACAAAAATTCAATGTATCTATCGGTGGCCTCCTTCTTTATTTTTCAGTGTTTATCAATCTTTTCAACAATATTAGTCTATTGTTTTTCCCACAATTGCTCTATGGCATTCCACAGGCCGCAACTAAAAATAATTCAATTAGCAGTACAGCAGTTCAGCAAGATGATGCTGTACCTTCCACACCCTATAAAAACACAGAATATTTTGAAGTTTTGGTAATAAGAATAAAGACTTATTTGAAGGAGCAAGAACCATTTCTTCAAATTGAGTTTAATTTACAGATGCTTTCCAATGCCTTGGATGTTCCTCAACATCATTTAACCTACTGTATTAGGTATTTTTTTAACAGCAACTTTTCGGACCTAAAAAATTCTTATCGCATTGCCCACTTCAAAAAATTGGCTCAAAATGGAATTCCCAAGCATTTAAACATCGATTATTTAATCGAGCAATCCGGGTTCAAGTCTAAGTCTAGTTTTTACGCCAGTTTTTCCAAATTGGAAGGGTATAACCCCAGTAGAATTGTAAAGCAACTTTAAGATCCAACCAGAAGCTTGAAATGGGTTAACTTAATGAATTGGTTGTTTTAGAAAAATTACTTACTTATTCCCGAAAGGTTCCAAATTTATCACTTCCCATTTTTTGAACTGATTGGAATTTTTGTAATAAAAATTTAGTCGCAGCCCGATGATATTTTGCTATGTATTTAGCTTCAGGTGCTAAAAACGGAGATGTTCCCACTAATTAATACCTGAATACAGTTCCTGCTTTTCAAACTCGGGTATTATTTTTACCTATGGAGTAGTCTTGGTCTGAATAAAACCAAATGGTTACGGAATATTCTTAAGAGAGAATGTTTGGCACATTTGGAACATTTATGAAATCATTAACTCCGTCGAAAATGTATTTTTTCTTGTTCGGCATTAAAGGTCAATCACTTATGGATGACTCTTTAGGTTTGACTGATTAACAGGGAATGACTAACTTTCACTGAGGTTTGCTGCGCAATATAATTTGCGCCACAAAGTGGGCCTTCAAGTAATGGCAGAAAAGAGCTCAGCACCCCAAAAGGGGAAAACTCAGTCAAAATTCGCTCAGAGCGAGGTCTCTTCCAAGAAAGAAGTCGCCGGATTGTCTTTGGAGGATAACCGCCAGGAAAGTAAAATTCAGCTCAAGATCAAAGAGGGCATGGATGCCCGGGCCTTGTCGGCTCCTGCTCTGCCGAAGAGCCCTTCATCCATTGTGCAGAAAAAGACTGCCGTTGCTGCTGCACCAGTTGTAAATGCTGTTGTGACCACGACGCCAAAAGTGGTTGCCGCTCAACTCAAACCTGCCGGACCTGAAGAAAGGGATACTTTAACTCCTTCGCCTTTGCCCACTGGAACGACTCAGTTTGCAGCTGCTGGGGAAGCCCCGCCTCCAGCCTCATCAGGCTCTTCCTCCGGCTCAGGCAGTCTTCCGCCAGGGTTAAAAAGTGGCGTCGAGCAACTTTCCGGTCAGTCAATGAGCGACGTGACCGTCCATCATAATTCGGAAAAACCGGCACAGCTTAATGCGCATGCCTATGCCCAGGGCACGGATATCCATCTTGGACCTGGTCAGGAAAAACATTTACCTCACGAGGCATGGCATGTAGCCCAACAGAAACAAGGCCGGGTGGAGCCCACGCGCCAAATGAAGGGTAAGGTGCCCATCAATGACGATAAGGGACTGGAGCATGAGGCCGACGTGATGGGAGCCAAAGCGCTGGAGGCAGGTAGGGTTTTGCAGCCAAAATCAATTAACGATCAGATGGATGAGGCACCAATTGAGAAGCCAATTATACAGGGTGCTTTTTGGGATAGCG
This sequence comes from Cyclobacteriaceae bacterium, assembly GCA_049430945.1. Classification (GTDB taxonomy): domain Bacteria; phylum Bacteroidota; class Bacteroidia; order Cytophagales; family Cyclobacteriaceae; genus ELB16-189. The sequence continues at coordinate 11,292 of JBMTCO010000066.1, read as the reverse complement.
TAAAGAGCGTAGGTAGCAAAGTCATTGATTGGGTGAAAGGACTATTCGGAGGCAAGAAGAAAGAAGAAGAGCCCAGTGCACAAGTGCACCCAGGGGAGCAAATACCTAGTGCTGAAGCAAGTACAATAGACCCTGGTAAAACAAAAGAGGAAATTAGCGAAGACCCTCAAGAAACCCCTGAAATACAATTGGACGGTGAGACTAATTGTATTGGTTTGGAAGTTGTACTCAAAGACGGAGCATTTGACCTAGAGTTACTTGGTCAAAATGTGCATGTGATAAACGCTTCCATTATTGACGGGGTACTTTCTTTTTCTTCCCAAAATTGTACAATTATTGACTACGACCCCTTAGATGTTCCATATTCATTGAAAAATGTTGAATTGACTATAGCACAAGAAAAAGGTGTTTTTTCCGCAACAACAAATTCTAAAGCCTCAGCTAAATCATCTTTTGACGGCAACCTTGTGTCAGCAGGAACGGCAGACATATTTTTCACTCCAAATTCGGGAAGAAAGACCTTAGATGTATCCTTTAATAATGCTAGTCTATCGATTAAACTAGTTGGTATACCACAATTAATTGTGTTGGATAACCTTTCTGGAAACGAAAAACAAATTCTCGCTGAAGGGTTGAACCTGCAGGTAGGTGATCAAAAAATCCCATACAATTTGGATTTTAGTTCGGGTCAAGTGTATGTTTCCTCTGATCCAATTACAGTTAATGCAAATGCTGATGGGATAGTGGCGAATAATTTAATAGTTACCATTCAAAAGAAGAATAACTCCTTCCAAATTATCGGGCGTAAAGATTTAAGTGCTGGAGGTTTTACAGGCGTTGGTTGGACAAATGTTTGGGCATCAAAATTCGTATCAAATTTTGAAAAAAGAATTATAGATTTTAAATATGTAAATAACGCATGGGACTTTGATCTTAATGAACCTAGTATTAAAAGTAATTTGTATACCAAGAGAACCATTTTTAAAAATCTAAAAAAACAGGGTAAAAAATTTACTGCATCAGAGGCAGAGATGCCGATTATTGGTACTGATAAGGTGACTTTTATTAAGACACAAAAGACGTTTAGAGTCAAGGATTTTGAATTGAACTACGAAACTGGTGATATTACCTGGAGTTCGGCAGAAGTTGAAGTTCCCTTAATGATTCCAGATACTCCATTTGATTATGGACAAGTAACCTTTACCCTTCAACAAGATGGCAGTTATGGAGTTATCTTGAAAATGAATGAGAAGTTCCCATCTTTACAAGTTGGGTCAATTGAATTCAAAGAATTCAACGGTACAACATCTGTAGGTTATAACCCTAACGTCGGGTGGTATTTAAACATGGAAGGTGTAAAATTTACCGCAGAAGGTGATGGAGTAGAACTTGGAGTAGAAGGTGTTGGATATAGCAAAGCCGGCGGCTTAGCAATCGGTCAGGCAGAACTTATTGTTCAAGAGATATCTGGATTGGAGCAAATGTTAGGTAGTGCACATCCAGAAATCCTACGCCAATTAGAGGTGTTCGACCTAGGAGTTGCTCTTACAGTTGGAGACATTTCAATGACGAAAAGCAAATTTTCTTTTGGATCTATCAAGGAAATCGCTCCAATAATCACTCTACCGCTGGGGGAATTTGGTAAGTTATTTTTTAACCCAATCAGAGGAAAAGGAGGAGGTGAACTAGCTGCTTCATTCCCTCCTGAAGATACTCCTGGTTTTCCAGTTAGTATAAGTTTAAGTGTTCCTCTTCCGCCTGTACCTGGACTGTCGGCTATTGGTAAAATTGGGGCAAGTGCAAATATATCGGCAAAAATGTTACTAGATATTGAAAGGACAAATGAAGAAGATAACGGTCAGAGAGTATTTAAAGTGGGGGGGCTATTTGATGTAAGAGGTAATCTTTTACTTGAAATTGGTGCAGGAGTAGCAGTGGGGGCGTCTAACATTCTCGAAATAGGAGGAATGCTAGCAGCGGTGGCACAAGCTACTTTAGGCTTTCATTCTGTATTTGAGAAGAAAGTAAAAAGAATACCGAATCAAAACAGGTTTACATTAGTTGGCAGTGACAAAAAGCTCCTTGATTATGAGTTTATAGCCCAGGCGATTGCAAGCGCTCAACTGCAACTTATCGCTAATGTGCTTGGTTCAAACATGACCCTTTACAGATATATTTTGAAAAAATGGGAATTAGGTAATAAAGGATTTAAAGGCTCAATCGAGGAGGAAAACGGGGAATTTGTCAATAAAGCAAAACCAGTTGCATTGTCTGCATCCGGAGCGGAAATAGAAAAACCGGAAGGAGTGGTAGAGCCAGCTGGTGGTTTATTCGGAAAAGAAGCCTACGACATTTTAAACACACTTCCTCCAGACCTGGTGGTAGATCCATCAGTAAAGGATACTTTCGGACTTACTAAAGAAAAGATAATTCAATTGCGAACAGCATTCCTTGTGAGTCTTCTTGCTTCAGCAAGGGAAAGGGAAGCAATGTTGAAAAAATATCCTACGCTAGATGCAAATTACAAGGAGCTTCAGAGAAAAGTCAAAAAACACACTGAATTGACAGAAGCTAATCAAGATAATTGGCTGACTGCTAAGAATAGGGCGCGCAAATTAGCTGCTTATAAAGCGTTATTGGCCCAAACACAATTAATTATTGATAAACGTCAGGCTCTCATCAGAGATGCACAATTAGCAACTTTAGTATTAGCCGAACTTCAACCAACTGGTGACGACAGCAAAATAGCACAGCAGATAGAGGCTATTAGAGGCATTAATAATATAAAAGATCAGTTAGATGAATATCAGAGAATTTTAGTTCAAAGATCAACCGTGGAAAAAGAAAATACGACCAGAGTTACTGCGGAAAGAGCAGCATTTGATAAACAGAGTACTGAATTAGCTAAGGAGGCTTCTGCTGATGAAGAGGCTTAAATTCAAGCTGAAAATGATGAACAGCAAAACAAGTCACCCGCAGATGATGGGGTGGGAAAAATGGTTAATGGCCAAGCAATAGGCGAGCCTGCATCTACAAGTTCTTTTGATGAAAAACACCGAAGAGCAACAAAACCAACTTTTACAAAGCGCGTGAGCAATTTTTTTGAAAGATTTTAAGAAAAATTGAATCCTTTTAGCTAGCAGTAGCAAGTGTTGGTGGAATTGCATCATTAGAAAAGAAATTTGGGGTACCTCCTGGGAACTGGTCTAATGGAGGAAAAGAGTCTTCTATTTACCGTTTTATTGTGCAGGACCTCCAAAATTTTTGTGTAAGGTTACCATCTTGTCAGGCAGGCCAGGCCTGTCAACAAAAATGGCTTTAAGGCGGAAAAACATTGGGAAGAGGAAGTCAGAAGGTGGGGTAGTCGAAATTTTATTAGAACAGGTCAAGAGTAAAAAAACTGATCTTGGTGTGAATTTGACATATTCTGAAGAACGAACTCAACACACCCTTAGGTTTGCTTATCTGGATTCTATTGAAAAATTTGCAGCCTCTGCCTTATTGGTTTGAGAGATTTCTAAATGATGTGCTCCACTTGAAGCCTCTGATGATTTGCTTTTACTCCTGACTGAAGAAATCTTGGAATTCTAACAGGTTGCAAATACAGCAGTTGATCAGGGTGATTGTTTAGCGTAGTGAGACTTAAAAGCTGTACACATAGCATGCATGGAGTCCATGTTCCTGGTTAGGAGAGAAGATAAATGCTCCGGAAAAAATTGAACGACCGACAGGGGTAGGGTGGATACGAATTCAATTGTCGGAAGCTCTGACACGACTACCCGGAAAAATCCATTCAACTGTCCTTCATTTAAAGCATTGATGTCCCGTAGATATTCGTCTATGTGCTTGTTTTCCAATTCCAAATTTGCGGTTGAAATTAAGGTAAGGATATCCTGTTTGATATGAACTTCAAACCGTGCATTCCAGGTAAATTCCCCTTCTCGGGCCGAGAAGAAATAAGTGTTATCCTGCTGGGAAACTGGAATGCCTTGCGTTTTCATGAAGGTTTCAAGTATGGCTTGAGGCGATTCACCTATGGATTTTTCAAGAAAATTATGGACAATGCGCTCCAGCTCAGACTCATCGGTTGATTCAGATGGCTCAATGCCTGTCAGATTAAACATCAGCTTCCGTAAACCGGCTGTCATGAATGAAGGAGCAGGATGATTTCCCGCTGCCCGCCGAACGGCAAAATCCACCAGCGCCTGTTTGAGTGTTCCGGGTAATTTGCCGGAGCGACGAAGCCCAAGAAAAGTAGGGTAGTCTTTTTCTCCAATCCTGATGTTCAGAATATGCCAGTCTGCTGGATGGTCCAGTGGGTCGATGTCTGTCTGGTCTGCCTTTTTATCCCGAATCAGAGTGAATACTGCGTTTTGATTCAGAATGGAGGGAAGGGGCACCTCAAAAAACTCCTCTTGGAAATGAAACAGTCTGTCACGTTGAATACGCTCATACAGACTTGGCGGTACATCCAAGGGATAAACTTCAGTACCCGTTTTGGATTTATTACTACTTTTTTCTGTCATGAATGAGGTTATAATAATTTTCTCCGCCATTTGCCAGGATATTACAGTAAAAAAATTAATGACACCCTAAAAGGGATCAGTTCATCTCTCCTCTTGAATGGTTTGCAATTCCTTACGGATCTTGGCTGCTCCTTCCCTCGCATCGCTGATGGCTCCACCTGAACGTTGTGCGCTGGCTTGTTCGTCTTCTGAAAGCGTTTCCGTTGTGGGGATTGCTGCTGGTTTTGCCGATGCAACAGGTCCAAGCCATCCAGCGAATTTAGCACTTTCTTTCTTGGATTTGAGCAGGCTCGTTTCATAAGCTTGCAGGATTAATCCGGACTCCTCTGTTGAGGTCGGAGCGCTGCTTTTGGCAGGCTCGCCTGATACGGCTTTTGCCTCCTCAGGTTTGATGCGCCGGTCCTTGTCCAGTGACATATCGTATGTACGGATATTAGCCCCTGAACCTGCGTTTGCCTCCTTACTGAGAACTTTGTTAAGCGCACCAGCCCCTGCACCTACAACCGTATTGGATGCAACCCATCCTGCGTCGATACCTTTATCTCCCCAATAGGCCGGGTCGGTCATGCCTGGGGAGTCCCCCAGGCCGGCCGCATTCTTAGCATCCATAATTCCTTTGGCGTCAAACTTATCGGACTGATCATAGAGTTCTCTGAAGTCCATACCAGTTGAAGCATCATCATCGGTGGCTGCTTTGGCTGCTTCAAGACCGATTTTGGTCCCTGCGAATGCCAAGCTTTCGGTAGTCACATTGAATCCGGACTGAGCTGTTTCTCCGGATAATTCAGTAAACAACGCGGGATTATTATTAGTGATCTGAGCCAAACCATCAAAGAGTAATTTCAGCGTCGAAAGTCCTGTATTGACCAGAGTCAGGTAATAGGAAACGCCGCTCATCATGGTGGCCGGTACAGCGAATGGCGGAAAACCGACTGCGATACCTGTAAACCACAATGCCAAACCGGAAATGATGGTCTTGGCAATGCCAAGGAATTTTTTAGCAAACTCAATCATCTGCCCGAGATAAGTGAATTTATAAGAAAGTGTTGTGCTTGCGCGGTTGGCGGTCTTGGCGAGAAATTCTGCCTTCGCTTCGCGAAGTTTGTTCATGGGCGTAACCCATTCACGACCTCCGCCCATTTTTTCATTCAGACTGCTTCCTTTGGCGTCTTCACTAAGTAAGTCCTTCTGTTCGGCTTCGCCCGTTTCCAGATTCAAATCGAAGTCCTTATCTGTTCCGAAGCCACGTTTGTCCTTGTGACCACGAACACTCAGGAAACCAGCGGTTAGCTTACTGACTACGGCGTTGAAAACTGCAGTTCCTATGGCATTGGAACTCAAAGCATAAAGCATGTCTGCGATACGGCCCTCTGATTCCAGTTCATTCTTCTGGAAGTCGGCATCCAGTTTGCGTTCCTTTACCCAGAATTGCCGGTCAAAGGCGAAGCTGTAAATTTTTTCAGATTCCTTTTTCAGGTTTTCCTTCTGTGTACTCGTATTCGCTTTTTCATATTCAGCACTCTTCTTCTCCAATTCATTCCAATACATCTGCACAATAGACCGATCATTGGCAGTTTCCTGGATTGATTTTCGACTTTCCCTGACGTTTTCAAGCGATTCGGCTTTTCGCATGCCGATTTCGTTCTTTTTTAATCTGGTTTTATCCGATGTCATCACGATGCTTTGATACTTTGGCATCAATGCAGTCTGTGCTTGACTGGCTAATCCTTCCGGATCTTCATTCAGTCGCCTTTCGTCACCAAAGTAGGCGTTGACTGCCGCATCTCCTGTGATTTGAACATCTCGTTTCAACAGTGTGGCTTCATCTGCCTGTACTGTTTTGACGATATCGGTCATTTTGTCCTTCAGGTTATCCACCGGATTATTGGCTTCTCCGTAGATTCTTCCCTTGCCGGCGTCTGTAATATTGGCCTGTTTTTCTTTTTGAACTTTCTCCAATCGTTCCTCTGCCGTAAGGGCTACGCGTTTACCGTCCTCACCTTTTTTGCTGTATTTGTCATCGTCCCAAAATGTGCCGGTATCTTTTTTGACGAGGAAATTGTTTTTTTTCTTTTCTCGCTTGTCTTCCAGAAATTGCTTCTTTGCAATATCCATTCTGGATTTGTCAGATTTTCCATCCACGTCCTTCCAACTGGTGGCGCGGTCATCGATGGCAGGTTGCTCGGGTCTAGCATCCACTTCGACAGTGGACTGCTGCTCCGCTGTTTCATTCATTTCGGCGGCTGGCTGTTGCTGCTCCTCCACTTGGGCAAGTTCAGCAGCTGGGTTGGTTACCGTACCAGGCTCTTCCTCTTTTTTCTTTCCTCCAAAAAAGGATTTAACGGAATCGAAAAACCCTCCTTGCAGTACAGGTTTGGAACTTGCAGTGACTAGCTTGCCTGTTTTCGGAAGCTCGTATGCACCATTCTTTCCTGCGGTTTCAGCCTTTCCGCCCATGGTATCTGCCTCCTGCTCTAATGCAGGATCGTGATTGATTGCAGCACCGTTCATTTTCAGGGTTGGTTCTACACGACCTTGCCGTTGCTGGGCGATGTGCCACGCTTCATGGGGCAGATGTTTTTCCTGGCCGGGTCCAAGATGGATTTCTGAGCCTTGAGCGAAGGCGTGTGCCTGTAGCTGTGCAGGAGCACTGGAGTTGCGGTGCACTTGTACCCCGTTCATGGATTGACCGCTTAGATTTTCTACTCCGGCTTTCAGGTCTGCCGGTAATTCAGTTTCCTTGGTTTTGGTTTGAGCAACTCCGTCATTTTGTGCCGAAGTTGATTCAATTGGATGATTTATTTGTTTCCTATTGTCTTCAAAAATCGGACTTGAGTTTAATTTGCTTTCGCTATTTGACTCCAGCTGTATCGGCTTTGAATGAAATCGTTTGTAATGCCTGGCAAATTGACTCATTACTGAAAAGGCTAATGATAATTATAAAGATACATACTTTCGGGTAATCAGTCTTTTTTTGCAAGACTGGTATTGGACGACTTAAGGATATCTTAAAAGCGGGTTATCCTTTTTTTAATGACGATCACCTTTATCAACAGAAAAAAGCCAGCTGATGGGATGGTACCGTTTAATCAGACCTTCTTCTTAAACTTTATCAGGTGGCTTCCTTTCAAAGCTTGAAAACGCCCACCACTGCCCTCGAATGTAGTGCTGGCCCAGTCAAAAGACAAGATTATATTTGCAGCCACTTGTTCCCAATAGGGGTCCAGCGGGGTGATTTTGGCACCTACAATGCTGGCAGCTTCAACTGTGATTATTAGCCCATCATTACGCAGTAATTGATTAGGGTCATCTCCCCTGAACTGCCACGTTCCTGAGGCAGGCCAGATTGGTTCACCACCAGTTGACACATAGGTTCCTTCTCCAAAACGTAGTGTCAAGTCGGGATATAAATTTGACGGAAGATCATCAATGGTCAACTCTGAAAGTTCCCATGTTTGCGCCCTTAGCAACTCCGACATTTGCTGGGTGGGTGTTTTTTCAATTTCGGATAATCCTTTATTACAGCCGACAGGAAGAAGGCATGCAATCATTAAAACAAGAATTCTTAAAATATTTTGAATGTTTTTCATCGCATATGGGTTAGTCTATTCCTTGATGAATCGAAGTACGCGGGACTGCTGATCATGATGTACCAGCAGTAGATACATACCCGGCACCAAATGCTCTACCGTGAGTTCAGCAGTGCCACCGGTCCGGCTCTGCACTTCAACCGGTAAACTTCGACCGACTGCATCCGTAATCATAAACTGGACTTGTGGTTGACTCGGATTGAGTCCGTGGATGCGGAGGAGTGACGTAGTGGGATTGGGCGCAAGACCTAATAGATGTGGCGGTTCCAAATCCGCGCTTGTAATGATCACCGAATAGTCATTTGAAAATTCACTCATACACCCCTCAACACCCACCCGAACATTATAGATTCCTTCTGCATCAAAGGTGAACGTGGCTTCAGTGGCGCCGAGAATAGGACCTTTGTTTCGGTACCACTGATTTCCTATGGCAGAAGAGGATTGTAAGAGAAAGGAGGTGCTGCTGGCTGAGGTGATGGAAGGCCTGGACGGCAAGATGCAGAAAGTTTGACTGACTTCAGCGGCAACCAAATAGCTTACATTCCCAGGCTGGGTTGCGGTAATGGTAACGATTCCCGGGAGTTTCAAGGTGACCTGACTTCCATTTATTTCCACTTTAGAAACATCATTACTTTGGTAAATCAACGGAAGGCCTGAACTGGCGCTTCCCGATAGGGTAATATTACCTGTTGAAATATCCACATCGTTGAGTGCCTGGAATGAAATTGTTTGCGGAGCTGAGGTAATGGTCAGGACTCCATTGTTGTAATTAAAGCTGTAATTTGCCGCTTCACCGCCACTTAATACAATTGGGTAAGTTCCGGCATCACTTGTGGAAATGGCCGTGCAAGTGGCCGTTATCGACTTGGTAATCACGGCAATTGTTTCATTGTTTTTGAATCCGGAATAGGTGATGTTGAATGTTGGGTTGTCGGCGCCGTACAGCCGTGTCACATTTTGGACATTAATATTCAGAATGGCCTTTTCGACCGTTAATACTGCTCCAACCATGTTAATATTGTAGGATGGATCACTGGCTCCGGAAATGGTAATTGGGTAGGTGCCGACGCCGCTGATCAGGGTGGCGGTGGTGGTGATAGTTGGTTGCACATCCAAGTCGGCTGCTGTTTCATTATTCACCAGGCCGGTGTAGGTGGCAGTAAGTACAGGATTCGGATCACCATAAAATCTGGTCACTGGATTTACCGCGATGGTCAATGTTGCTTTGCCAATGGTCAATTTTCCTTCCACATAGGTGAAAAAGTAATTATCGTCTTGTCCCTCTGAGGCAACCAGTGGATATTCACCAATTGGACTGGAGACGGTTGCAGTGGTGGTTACAGTGGGCTTTGAATCCAAAACTGCCTGAGTCTCACCGTTGCGTAGTCCTGTATAGGTAATGGTGAATGTCGGGTTAGGCTCTCCATAAACCCTTGCACGCGCGTCTGGCGTGGCGATAAGTTCCGCCTGTGTAATGGTAAGTACTCCAGGTACATAAAATAGTATATAGTTCAAATCTGAACCGTTTATTCCATCGATGGCATGCGTGGTGCCTGCAGCACTCGTAGGCAAGGCATCAGACACGAAAACTGGTTTGGTGTCAAGGACCGACTCTGTATCTCCAAGTACGAAACCGCTGTAAGAGGCAGTGAAAACAGGATCGGGATATCCATACGCGCGTGTAGTGTTGTTGATGTTTACCGTTAAGATGGTAGGTTGAATGGTAAAAATACCCTTAATGAAGGTGATAGTATAGTTTGAATTGGTAGCGACATTCGACTTATTGATATCATAGTTACCAGCATTTTCACCTGATACTCGAACAAGAGTAATGCCGAGGTTATCAGTGCCTACGACTGATCCTGAAGTTATGGAATAGGTTAATGATGTCGGATCTGTTCCTCCGTAGATTTTAGAAGCGTCGTTTGCTGTTATTGAAATTGGACGTGCTGTGATACTAAAGGATGCGCCGATGAAGGTTAGCTGGTAATTCGGACCTGCAGTAAGTGTGCCTTGTGTTATAGAATAGGTCCCCACGTTTTCAGAACCGGTTCGGGCCAGGGATTGTGAAAGGACATCTGATCCGATCAAATTTCCGCTGGTTATTCGATAGCTCAGCAGTGGATCCGCTGAACCATAAACCTTGGACTGATTGGCATCTACTGTGATGGTAATGGGTCTTTTATTGATGGTAAAGTTGACGGGCGTTGCGCTGAACGTGAGATCGTAATTATTACCATAGGAGTAGGTTCCTGCCGAAATAAGATACGTTCCGACATTCTCACCGGCAGCGCGGCTGAGGGTACCTGTAAAGGTATCGTTACCGACAACTGAGCCAGTGGTGACCGACGCGGTAAGTGTGGGATCGCTATCGCCATAAATCTTCGACTGATTGGCAACAGGTGTGATGGTAATTGGTTTCTTGTTGATGGTGAAGTTGACGGTCGTTGCGCTGAACGTGGCATCGTAATTATTACCATAGGTGTAGGTTCCTTCGGAGATAAGATACGTTCCGACATTCTCGCCGGCGGCGCGGGAGAGTGCTCCGGTAGGCGTATCGCCACCGACAATTGATCCAGCGGTGACCGACGCGGTAAGTATGGGATCACTGTTGCCATAAATCTTAGACTGATTGGCAACAGGTGTGATGGTAATAGGTCTCTTGTTGATAGTGAACAATACAGGTGTAGGGTTCAGTGTTACCTGATAATTGTTCCCATAGGTTAACGTTCCGATGGTAATGGGATAAGCACCCGCGCCGGTACCTGAATAGACGAGCAGGCCGGTAGGTGTATCGCCGGGGATAACGGATCCTGTGGTTACTGTTGAGGTGATGATGGGGTCACTGTCACCATAGATTTTGGATTGCCCGGCATCGGGTGTCACCGTGATGTCTCGCTTGGTGATGGTAAAGTTGACGGTTGTTGAACTTAGCGTAAGGGTATAATTGTTTCCGTAGGAGTAAGTTCCCAGGGTGATAGCATAGGTTCCGCTATTCTCGCCTGCAATTCTTGACAATGCACCGGTAGGTGTGTCACCGAAGGTTACGGTTCCAGTCGTGATGGTTCCGGTGAGTGTTGGGTCGCTGTTGCCGTAAATTTTGGATTGATTGGCATCCGGCGTGATGGTAATGGGTCTTTTATTGATGGTAAAGTTGACGGGCGTTGCGCTGAACG
>JBMTCO010000065.1:0-14186 GCA_049430945.1 Cyclobacteriaceae bacterium | reverse complement strand
CATAAAAAAACTTATCACGCTGATTGTGACATCCTCAACTTACAGACAGTCAGCAGTGATCAGTGAAGATAAACTTGAAAAGGATCCCGAAAACTTATTGCTTTCCAGAGCACCAAGATTAAGACTGACTGCTGAATCGTTGCGTGATCATGTTCTTGCAAGCAGCGGCCTGCTCGTTCCTGAAATCGGAGGCCCAAGTGTCAAACCATATCAGCCCAAAGGCATCTGGGAAGCTGCTACATCCGGACGTGGACTTACAAGATATATTCAGGATCATGAGGAAAAACTTTACCGCCGGTCCATGTACACTTTCATCAAAAGAACAGTGCCTCCTCCGGCCATGCTTGTTTTTGATGCCAGTAACAGAGACCAGTGTGAAGTAAGAAGACTAAACACCAACACACCACTGCAGGCACTTGTACTGATGAATGATCCTCAGGTCCTGGAGGCTTCAAGAGTTCTGGCTGAAAAAATAAGTCTTGAAAAGTTATCTGTGGAAGATAAAATCAATAAAGCCGCCCGGCTCATTTTGTGCAGAACACTTTCAACCGGAGAACTCAGCTCCCTGAAAGAATATTTCCAGGAATCGCTTACAACCGCCGGTCAGAATCCTGAAAAAATCAAAAAACTGATCTCATCCGGTGAATATCCGAAGGCAGCAGATACAAATTCCGGTGAAGTATTCGCACTTATGAATGTGATCATGACATTGTATAACCTTGACGAGGCAATCGTCCGAACCTGAAAAACAATGGATGAATTATTAAAGCACCGTTTTAATATTACAAGGCGGCATTTTTTTGGAAAATTAAGCGCCGGAGTAGGTGGCGCCGCACTTGGCTCATTGCTTATTCCCGATTTGTTCTCAGGCTCCGGAACACAAAATGCGGCTTTACCGGGAATTGCTCATTTCGCACCCAAAGCGAAGAGAATCATTTACCTTTTTCAAAATGGAGCACCCTCACAACTTGAAACCTTCGATTATAAACCCCTGCTGAATCAGCGGGCAGGAGAAGATTTGCCCGCCTCCATCAGAATGGGCCAGCGGTTAACAGGAATGACCTCAGGGCAGACTAAATTCCCGATGGTAGGCTCCTGGTTTAAATTTAATCAACATGGGAAAAGCGGTGCGTGGATCAGTGAACTGTTTCCGCACATCGCCGGTATTGCAGATGAATTGTGCATCATCAAAACCATGCACACAGAAGCAATAAACCATGACCCCGCGCTGACCTTCATGCAAACAGGAGCGCAGCAGGGAAACAGACCAAGCATGGGGGCATGGCTGAGTTACGGACTTGGCAGTGAAAATAAAAACCTGCCTGCCTTTTGCGTACTACTATCACGCGGAAGAGGAAACGGCCAGGGCGTTTACGATAAACTATGGACCAACGGCTTTCTTGACAGTGTCCATCAGGGAGTGAAGTTCAGCGCAAGCGAAGAACCTGTGCTGTACCTGAACAATCCGGAAGGAATGGATGCGGCCTCAAGAAGAAAAATGATTGATCGGGTTGCTGAACTGAACAATGCAAGTCATGAAAATTTCGGAGATCCGGAGATTCAAACCAGAATCAGTCAGTATGAACTCGCCTACCGGATGCAGACAAGCGTACCTGAATTGACAGATCTGTCCAAAGAGTCTGACCATGTTATTAAAATGTACGGGCCGGAATGTCTGGTACCCGGAACTTATGCTGCGAACGCTTTGCTGGCACGAAAACTTTCTGAGTCAGGTGTCCGCTTCGTTCAACTATACCATCAGGGATGGGATCAGCACGGAAACCTCGCAGGGGAAATGAAATTACAGGCTGAAGATGTTGACAGAGCATCGGCAGCGCTTATAAAGGACCTCAAACAAAGAGGGCTGCTGGATGAAACACTGGTGATCTGGGGCGGTGAATTCGGAAGAACGAATTACTGCCAGGGAAACTTCACGAAGGATAATTACGGGCGAGACCACCACCCCAGGTGCTTCAGCATCTGGATGGCCGGAGGCGGAGTTAAACCCGGTATCGTTCACGGAGAAACAGATGAGTTCGGTTACAATATCATTAAGGACCCCGTACATGTAAACGATCTTCATGCAACAGTCCTTAATCTGATGGGGCTTGACCACGAAAGACTAACCTTTAAACACCTCGGGCGCAGATACAGACTTACCGATGTTGCAGGAAAAGTCGTGAACCAGATCATTGCGTAGGATATGCTGTTATTTTTGAATGCAACGCTGCTTGTGGTGGTGCTGTTCCACGAGCGGTTGCAGTTGCCTATGGTCCTTCAGCTTAGCGGGAGGTGGCATCCCTTGCTTCTTCACCTTCCCATCGGATTTTTAATTTTCGCACTGGCAATACGCCGGATGAACTTGCATCCGGAATCAGGAGATGCAAAGGTCTTTTTTGACAGGATATTTTTCTGGACGGCACTTGCTACTGTTATCTCGGCGCTGACGGGCTGTTTCCTCGGAAAAGAAGAGGGCTACAGTGGCACTACTTTGTACCGCCACATGAACCTTGGAACAACGCTAAGTATCCTCACACTTTTGCTCTCCATGTTTCAGGAAAACCGGAAAGCATTCAATCTTCTTGGCGTCGGGGCAATTATAATTGTTGCGCTGACAGGCCATTACGGAGCAATACTGACACATGGCGAAAATTTTCTTTCCGGTCCGCGTACTGAAGTTTTTGAAAATTCTCAAACACTACAAGACACCAGTTCAGTATTTACTGCAGCAGTTCAACCGCTACTTCAGAAAAAATGTAACTCATGTCACAACCCAGGTAAAAGAAAAGGTAGTCTGGACATGACAACCTGGAGTAATATCCTTACAGGAGGTGAACATGGCAGTGTTATTGAACCCGGAAATCCTTCAGAAAGCATTTTGATTCAAAGAATAATCTTGCCGGCGGAGCATGATGACCATATGCCCCCCGCAGGGAAGCAACAACTTACAACTGCAGAAATTGAACTGTTCCGGCATTTCATTAAGTCCGGCGCAACCAAAGAACTGAAATTGGGTGATATAAACAGCGGTGATTCACTCCAGACACTCGCATGGCAGATCGCAGGATTGTTCAGTAAGTCTGAAACAATAACAGGAAAAACAATTGAACCTGTATCTCCAAAAACTATTGAAAGACTTAACACAGTTTACAGAAATGTATCCATCCTGGCAGCAAACGACTTTGGTGTAAGGGTTGCGTTTTACCTGCCTGCAGGTTTCAATTCGGAAGCCCTGAAAGATCTTGATGAAATTGAAAATAGCATAGTTGATGTGAATTTATCAGGGATGCCCATCACTGAAAATGATTTACAACGAATCAGGAATTTCAAAAATCTGAAGATTCTGAACCTGAATAACACCAATCTGGATAATAACGGACTTAAGCTCTTAAAGAACCTGCCGGATTTGACAAAATTATCGGTATCAAATTCAAAAGTAACAGCTTCCGGGCTCAGGGATATTGCAAGCCAAAAGTCTTTAAAAGAAATATATGCATGGAACATTGTAACAGATGAAAATGATCTGAGTACCCTCATGAATGATTTCAGCAATATTAATTGGATTTTCGGGGAGCAGCTAAGTGAGGATGAAATCCTGCAGCTCACCCCTCCCATGTTACTAAATGAGAGCCGGATTCTGAAGGCCGGTGAGCTGATCAGTTTTAAGCACAATCTTCCGGGCGTAACAATCCGTTACACCACGGATGGTCAAATCCTGCCGGATTCCATAAACGGAATTATTTATAAAGGCCCTGTAAAACCCAATTTGTTTACCGTTTTTAAAGCAAGAACTATAAAAACCGGTTGGAGAATGAGTCAGATTGCAGATGCGACATTCTTCACTGAAGGAATCCGACCTGATAAAGCAAGTTTACTTACGGCAGCAGCTAGTGAATATCGGGCAAACGGAGTTGCTACATTAACTGATTCAAGAGCAGGTGATCAGGATAATCACCGGGATGGACAATGGCTTGGGTATCGTGAAAATCCGCTGATTGCATCATTTGAATTTGAGAAAAATGAAATTCCGCAATCCGTGACAGTAAGCTATTTGAATAATACAGGTGCTTACATAATGCCGCCACAGAAAATTAAAATCTTTGCAGGTAAGTCCCGTAATGAATTGAAATTAATTGCAGAACGAAATCCTGCCCAACCGGCCAGTTATGATAAGACTCAGGTTTTGGGTGAATCAATTCAGTTAAATGGAACATACAGGTTCATAAAGATTGAAATTCAACCACTCAATATGATGCCCCAGTGGCATGGTGGAAAAGGACAACGCGGATGGGTATTTGTCGATGAAATATTTTTCTATACTGCCCCTACCATTTAAATTTTGCACCAATTGAAATAGTTGCAAAAGCATCCCGGAAATTTTCGTTGGTCCTGACGGGGTCAATCAGGTTTATCTCAAAAATGTATTTAATTTTTTTCCCTATCTCAATACCGGGTGTAAAACCAATCAGCATAACTCTGTCTGAATTGTTGTTACCGATAAGCGAAGCCTTTCCACCCAGAATAGAATATTTTGGTGAAAAATATAAGGCAAGACGCTCATCAGGATGCCAGGAAAGGTGAAGCGGGAATGAAAGATTTGAAAGAGAAACATCCAGGGCATTCTCATTTGCATTTGATTCGAGACCCGCTCCAAAATAGGTATAGCTGATGCCCATAGCGCCACACCACTCAGACTGCTGATCACCCAAAAACTGATATTTGGTCTGAAGGCCTATCATACCGAATGAAAAATTAAAGCCACCATCCCACCGATCAGTAATTCCCCGATTATAAATAAGCTGAGGAAGTACGGGTGGGGTAAGATCACCCTTGGCATAAAAGCTTGCCATAGAAGGGATAATCTCATTCTTTCCTTTCCCCAGTGTTCGACCGGTTGACATGTTATTAAAGGTCGTGCAGGATGAAGCCAGGATAATGATACCCCCAAACAGGGAAAAAAACTTGAAGATATTTCTGTTCATGAATTGTATTTAATCAAAAGTAAAAGTGCCTACAACAAATCACAATGCAGATGCCCTTATCTTTGATGATTATAATCATTATTCAAATGAATCGTATTGAAATTTCACGCCTGGACGACCGGTTTTTAATGGAAGCCATTAATGAGACCGGAGAAAGTCTCAGAATGGATGCCGGGACTGCGCTGGGCGGAAGCCAGAGTGCCATGAGGCCTATGCAGGTATTGCTCGCCTCAATGGGGGGCTGCAGTGCGATTGATGTCATCATGATTTTAAAAAAACAGCGTCAGGAACTAAAAGATATAAAAATCACGCTGGATGGAGAAAAAGAAGAGGGCAAAGAATATTCTGTTTATAAAAAAATTCATATCCACTTTAAACTTTTCGGAAACATTGAAAAAGAAAAAGCTGCTTTGGCAGTTGGACTTTCAATGGATAAATATTGTTCTGTGGCTAAAACACTTGAAGCCACAGCAGCTATTACCCACAGCTTTGAGATTTTTCCCTGACAAATTTTGCAGGAATCAAATCAACCGTGATTCTGAAAATACCTGAGGCGGGAGTAACGAATTAACCATGTAAACACTCAATGGAGTAAACCTCAGTTCGCACCAACTTTTACTTTAAAAGCCTTTCGCGGAATCCATACCTGCATTTCTCCCTGCCCCCTGTTAGCCCATGCATAATAGGGTATCGCTTTAATGAGTCTGAGTTCAGTACGAACATCCATTCCGTCCGGAGAGGTAAAAACAACCGGTAAATTACCTTTAATACTTTGGACGCCACCGAGTAAATCCTTTTCAAATTGCGTCTCAAGCGGCGCATTATCAGGCAGTAAAATATTAAATGCACGACCATCATTGTCAGGATGTTCCACGCAATAAACCAGAGGTCCTCGTTCCAATGAAACCCTGTTAGTATTTTCTTTTACCTCATCCCTTGTAACAACCCTTCTGACCTCCATAGGAAAATCAAGCTCGAGCCTGTCACCCTTACGCCATTCACGCTCAATAACGGCATATCCATTTTCCATAGTGTAGGAAGCAGGCTTTCCATTTACAGAAATGGAATATTGCGCGCCCGAAAAATTCAGGTACTGATAGGTGTCTCCGGGAACAGGATGACCAAGCACCCAGCCCGGAATACGGACATACAGCGGAAACTTTACACGCTTTACAGGATTAATTTGAACCTGAATTTTTCCATCCCAGGGATAGTTGGTATTCATCCTGATATCAACAGTACCAGATTTGAGTTCTGCCCTGGTTGAGCTGGAAATAAATAAGTTTAAAAATAATTTATCCGCTGAGTAACCATAAATGTAATTCCCCAATGACTCAATCAGTCTCGCAATATTGGAAGGACAGCATGCCGTTCCAAACCACGGACGCCTTTTATGTCGCCCGTCCGAAGCAAGTGGATTACCATAAAAGAATAGTGAACCATCAAGTGACAATCCATCATTGGCGGCATTGTAAAGGCTTCGCTCAAGTACATCAATATATTTGGTCTGACCGGTGAGCTGGTTCATCCGCTGGTTCCAGAAAACCATACCGACAGAAGCACAGGTCTCACAATAGGCATTTTCATTGGGAAGGTCAAAGTCGTTGGAGAAACCTTCATTGCTTCCTGAAGATCCGATACCACCTGTGATATACATATTTCTGTAGACCACATCTTCCCACACCGACTCCATTGCCTTCAGATAACCTGAATCCTTTGTGTAGCTGGCTACATCGGCGGCACCTGTGTATAAATACATAGCACGGACAGCATGACCTGTAATCTCACGCTGTTCCCTAACAGGAATGACATCCTGTGCATACGCAGTATCCTTCCAGTCCCCCCAGGTATATCCTCTGGCATTTTTATGTCCGCGCTCTTCCAGCAGCCAGTTGGCAAGCTCCAGGTATTTACGGTTCCCTGTGGTTTTAAAAAGCTTTACAAGTGCCAGTTCAAGCTCCTCATGCCCAGTCACCCAGTGACGTTTTCCAGGTCCGAACATCTCTGCAAAATGATCAGAAAAACGAATGGCAACATCAAGCAATTTTCGCTTTCCTGTGGCATCAAAATATGCTACGGCAGCTTCAATCAAATGGCCGCCGATATAATCTTCATGCATGGACATGTCGGTCCATCGGTCACTGAGTATACCAAGTGTATAGAAAGTGTTGATATACCCATCAGGAAGCTGGGCAGCTGCGATCTTATCAATCCACTCATCTGCCTTTTTCTCAAGCAGCGGATCCCTGGTATTACTTAATGAATAGGCAATGGCCTCAATAGCCTTGAAAACATCACTGTCATCATAAAAAATACCTTCGTGCAATTCACCTGCATTTCTGGCCACCTTTTCAAAATTTCGGATTCGTCCGGTCTTATTTTCAGTCTGATCAATGCAAACCGGAATGGTAACACTGGTTACACTATCCATTCTGGGCTTCCAGAATGAATCCTGAATGGAGACTTTTGAAAAATTAACAGGCTGAACAGCAAGTTGCTGTGCCTGTGCCGAACAAAATAAGTAAAGTGTCGCCAGGACAACAGGTAACGATCTGATCATACTTCAGAATTTTACCACAATTTAAACTTTAAGGTAGCCCACTTCAAATCATAAAGCCATAAATACCTTAAATTTTAATAGTAATTTGGCACAATTTCTCGCTATGACAGAACAGGAATGTAAAAACTGCGGTAATGCATTTAAAGGCACCTATTGTAATCTGTGTGGTGAAAAAATAAACATCCCTGAAGAGCGCTCATTCAAAAAAATATTAAATACCCTAATGGTTGCTGTATTAAATGTTGACAGCAAGGCTATCAAATCCCTTGGCTATATTCTTTTTAAACCGGGGTTTTTATCAGGGGAAATATCAAATGGCCGCACAGTCGGATATGTAAAACCGATGGCACTTTTCTTTGTTTTAAATCTGATATATTTCCTATTCCCGCTCATACAACTGTTTAACGCAACATGGAAAACACAGCTCAGTTCAGTTTACGGAAGCTGGGTTTTAAGACGCTCCGTGCACAAGATGCTTGAAATGGATTTACCCCGATCAGCATTTGAGCTAATGTATAACGACAAAACAGTTGCATATGCCAAAATGATGGTTATTGCATTCGCCGTCCTCGCAAG
The DNA here is from genome assembly GCA_049430945.1 of Cyclobacteriaceae bacterium. Taxonomy (GTDB): domain Bacteria; phylum Bacteroidota; class Bacteroidia; order Cytophagales; family Cyclobacteriaceae; genus ELB16-189. The sequence continues at coordinate 6,068 of JBMTCO010000065.1, read as the reverse complement.
TTTGCCGCTGAATTTTCTTTACCGGAAAACGAAAAAATTTTTTGGAGACCATTTGAACCTGATGGTTGAGCTGGCGTGTTTTAACCTTTTCCTGAATGCTATGGTCATCACACTGGTTGCAAAAGTTTTTCCGGTCGGCATTTATCTGAATGACAACATTCTTTCAGTGCTTTTTTTAGGAACCAATCTTTACTTCCTGATCAGATCCGGATATGTTTTTTATGGCGGATCAACCAGTCAGATAATCCTCAAATCTTTGGTTATGACAGGGTTTTTGAAAGTGGCTCTGGAGACATACAGATTCTTGCTTTTCCTTATAACCATCAACAGCGTGTAATTATTATTTAATTGATAATCAATCAATTAAAAGCCATCAAATTACCAGATTAAACCCTTCCATCCAGAGGACGTCAAAAACACATTGCTCAGTAAACATGGCTGAAATAAGTCCGGAAGAAACGCTGATCCTGGAAAAGGTCAGAAACTCAGAAACCCGAGATTATGGATTTAATCTGCTGGTCCGGAATTACAACAAAAGGATTTACTGGCTAGTAAGAAAAATGGTAATTGACCACGACGACGCAGACGATATAACACAGGAAGTGTTTATCAAAGTTTATAAAAACATTGATGGTTTCAGGGAATCAAGTAAATTATTTACATGGATCTACCGGATTGCAACCAATGAATGCCTATCCTTTCTGAGGTCAAAAAGAAGAAAATTTTTACTCCCTATTCACAATGTTGAATATGAACTTGGAAAAAAGATAGACAGCGGTTCAGGTTTAAACGGAGATGAAATCGAAATAAAACTTCAAAAGGCACTACTGACACTTCCTGAGAAACAAAGAATGGTTTTCAATATGCGTTATTTTGAAGAGATGCCCTATGAACAAATTGCAGAAATAACCGGAACTACTGTCGGAGCACTCAAAGCAAGTCATCATCACGCAGTAAAAAAAATTGAAGAACACCTGGAGCTTAACAACCAATTTTAAATTTAAAAATTGAACAAATAGTCAGTATGAATAACAATGATAAACTTCCCCGCAGAAATATTTTTATTGTTCCTGACAACTACTTTGATTCACTGGAATCAGAAATCAGAAAGAAAATCAGCAAACCGGATAATTCACCACATGCTTGTTCCTTTTCAACCCGATTCAGGCTGGCCCTGGTTGCATCCGTCATAGTGTCATCAACGATCTTCTTTCTTTTACCAAATGAAACATCATCTGACCCCGAGGCCCTGCTTGCTGAGGTGAGTGATGAAGAACTATCCAGATACCTTGAAGAAAATACCCTGCCTGAATCAGATGACATTTTATACTACTCAGAATATAATGAAAATGAAATCCTTGCAATTGACCTTGACGACATCAATGACAGCATTCTATAAACAAAGTATTATGAAAACTCAGAAATCATTACTTATTCTTATCCTGTCTACCCTGATCAATGGATCAGTGTTCGCTCAGGATCCTAAGATGCCTCCCCCGCCTGACGAAAAAACAAGGGAACGCATTGAGGCTGCAAGAGCTGCGGTTATCACCCAACAACTTAATCTGACACCTGAGCAGGCTACCAAATTCTGGCCCATCTACAACGAGTTTTCACAAAAACGTGAATTGCTCCGAAGAGAATTTTTTGAAGAACGAAGAAAAATTGATCCTGCCAACCCTAACCCAAAGGCAGAAAAGGATGTATTTAATTTGGGGCTCAACATCCGTCAAAAAGAGCTTGACCTCGAAAAAGAATACTCGACAAGAATGATGGGCGTTATTTCCGGTCAGCAAATGCTTAAACTCCGACATGCTGAAAGAAATTTTCAACAAATGGTCATGAACCAGCTTCAGCAAAGAAGGAATATGCAACAAAGAAAGGAAAACTTCAGAGAAAGAAACCAGCAACTCCGACCACGGGGTAACTAAACTGTTTGCAGGTTCGATTTACCATTTTCAGGATTACTTTACTGTCAGTTTTCCTGCTCAGTTTCCAACTTTCAGTAGCTCAGGATTCCCTGACCCTGAAATCCTCAAACCTGCTTGCTACTGTTGACTCAATTTTAAGCCGTAGCGATTCCCTTGCAGTCTTCCATTTTCTGGACAGCATGATGAATCTCATGGATGGTAATACATCAGGACCGGGATCCTCCCTGGCAATTCGAACAGGTTACAACAGTAATATAACAGCAACAGGGAGACCCTTTGCGCTTACAAGTTTTGGACTCAATACAGGACTGTCCTACTTCAATAAAAATGGCTTTTATGCAGATGTCTCGGGATATGTTAGTCGTGAATACCAACCGTCCTGGTTTCTGACAACAATCACCGCAGGCTATCTTCAATCGTCGCAGGAGAAGAACAGATCCATGACAATTGAATACAGCAGATATCTGTATAACCTATCAGATGATGCCACCATATCATACACCGGTAATCTTGCCCTGACCGGATTCCTTAACATTAAACACCTGATGTTGAGAGCAGAGTACAACCTTTACCACGGAACAAAAACAGGACACAGGCTAACACCATCTGCGTCCTTAAACATTATGCGGGAAAATTTTGCCGGATTTGATAAAATCCAGTTATGGCCCGGAATACAACTGCTTTTTGGACTTGAGCAAATATCTTCTTACCGGGCTTTCACGACAATTCCATCAGAAATCAGGGAGCGGATCAGGAAAAGGCTTCCTCTGTTTTATGAGTCCGTATCAAACAAGGCAGGACTAATGAATGCCTCCTTTAACACCCCGCTGAATCTGCAAAAGGATTCCTGGAATTTCATGATCATTTATTCCTATAACATTCCGGTCGCGCTTCCGGGAGAAACACTTGATCTCGAACCGGGAGGATACTTATCATTTTCAGTAACAAAATACTTCTTCAAATAAGAGGGGTTGCCAATACCGGGGCTTCGGTGTAATTTAGGCTTTCGTATGCTTAAAAAAACCGGATTTTTATCTGCCCTCCTGATTCCTGCCATGGTAGTCATTGGCTACTATGGAGGCGGTTGGTGGAATTTTCTGTCTGTAGTATTCGTCTTTCTTATGATCCCCATTGCTGATGCAATTGGCGGATTGGATACAAGCAACCACGATGAATCATTAAAAGAACAGATTTCCGCAGACAAATACTTTCTTTATCTGACCTACCTGTGGACAGGCATTCAATTCATTTTTATTTTCTGGGTTACGTGGATTATCTCATATCCGTTAAGTTCAACTGTCTATGTCGGACTTTTAATAGGAACAGGAATGGTTACGGGAGGAATCGGTATAACAGTTGCACATGAACTCGGCCATAAAAACACAAAAACGGAACAGACCCTCAGCCAGTTATTGCTTATGACAACGTGCTACATGCACTTTTTCATTGAACACAACAGAGGGCATCATGTCCATGTAGCAACACCTGAAGATCCTGCAACAGCGAGAAAAGGTGAAAATTTTTATCACTTCTTCTATCGATCTGTTGTTCATGGCTGGATTCATGCGTGGAAACTGGAAAACGAATCATTAAGAAGAAAAAATCTGAAGGTCATTTCAATCAAAAACAAAATGATCCATTTCACGATTCTTCCTTTTCTTTTTTGCGGACTACTTACTTTCCTGAGCTACAGCTACAATCCTGAAATTAAACTATGGATAGTCCCGGCATTCTTTTTCGGACAAAGCATCATTGCATTCGGATTGCTTGAGTTGGTCAATTATGTAGAACACTACGGAATTACCCGAAAAAAACTTCCAACAGGAGCTTACGAAAGAGTCAATCCTCTGCATTCATGGAATACCGCTTATCTGATCAGTAATCTGTTTTTATTTCAGCTCCAGCGGCACTCTGATCATCATACCTACGCCTCAAAAAGATACCAGGTCCTTGACCATTTTGATGAAAGTCCACAACTGCCCTATGGTTACCCAACCATGATACTGATGGCACTTGTCCCGCCTCTTTGGTTTAACATTATGGACAGAAAGCTTTCCGAATGGGAAAAGACTGTTGCGACCACATTTTAACGACCCTTCTAATCCTACATAAATAATTTTCATGAACAGCCGCAGAGAAGCATTGAAAACAATCGGGCTTGCCGGATTAAGCATCCCCGCATTTCAAAGTATAGCAGGGAATGTTTCAAATCCATTACCGCAACCTGACAGTCCGGATTACTGGAAAAAAATCCGTGGCCAGTTTATGCTGGACAAGGGTACAGTTTTTTTTAATCCCGGTACGGTTGGTGCCATGCCTGCAGTTGTTTATGAGCGGATGACTGCCCACTTGAAGCATATGGCAACAAGTGTTGCAGAATGGGCATATAAAGACGATAACAAAGAACAATACATAAGCGGTTACAACACCCTGATTCCAATTCGAACAAAGGTCGCAGAATTACTGAATGCGGAGACAGGTGAAATTTCCATGACGGATAATGTCACAAACGGCATGAGCTACCTGGCAAGCGGTCTTGATCTGAAAGAGGGCGATGAAGTGATATCCACAAATCAGGAACACTCCGGAGGACGTTCATCCTGGATGATGCGTGCAAAAAGATATGGCATCCTGTACAAAGAGGTGGATTTACCCAAGCCCATACGCAATGAGCAACAAGCCTATGACTTACTAACAGGTGCATTTACACCAAAAACAAGGGTTCTTGTAATCAGTCATATGATTACAGGAAGTGGAGCAATTCTGCCCGTAAAGGAACTCTGTGCAGAGGCCAAAAAACGCGGAATCATCACCATCCTCGATGGAGCGCAAACCGTTGGTCAGATCAAAATTGATGTTAAAGACATCGGATGTGATGTCTACCTGGGCTGCTTTCACAAATGGATCGGATCCCCTGCCGGCAGTGGATTCATGTACATTCAAAAAGACCTCGCTCCGAAAGTATGGACAACCATTGCAAGTGGATACTGGGACAATCACAGCGATGAAGGATACCGGTTTACACAACGTGGAACAGGCAGTTTTTCCATTTTGATGGGCCTGGACGCCGCACTTGATTTTCATTTTCAGGTAGGCCCGCAGAAAATCTATGAAAGAATCAAATTCCTTGGAAACCGGCTTCGGGATGGGCTGAGGTCTAATCCCAAAGTTAAAATGTTCTCTCCTGAGGCAGAGAGCATGTGTGCAGGCATTTCTGTTTATACAATTAATGGCTGGAAGGGAAGTCAACTGCAGGATGCATTCTGGGAAAGGGAGAAAATGCGCCCCAGATCTCAGGGTGATAAATTTGGACTAAGGCACTGCACTCACATATTCAACAGTGAACAGGAAATAGACCGTGCAATAGAACTGGTCAACAGATTATCTGCTGAAACTCCGAAAGGTTAAGCTTATTGTTTTGGGGGAACAGGATCAAAACCGCTTGTTCCCCAGGGATTGCATCTGGCTATTCTTTTTATTCCAAGCCAGATTCCTTTGAAAACGCCCCATATGGTGATGGCCTCAATGGTGTATTGAGAACATGATGGTGTATGCCTGCAATGTGCACCAAGAATCGGAGAAATGGTCAGCTGATAAAGACGAATCGGAAAAATGAAAATCTTCCTGATCATCTTTCAATTTCAAAAGTCATTGAACCATCTTTTCCGTCTTTCAGAATAACTCCTGCGGCTTTCAGGTCGTCTCTAATCTTGTCGGATAATGGATAATTACAATCAACTTTAGCCTTTTTCCGTAATTCAATTAAAACATTAATAACCCCTTCCAGTAGCCCTGTATCACCGGATGCTTCATCCTTGAATCCAAGTACATCGCGCATCATTCCGGCATATGTATTTTTAAATCCATTAAAAACTCCGGCAGAAATTGACCCGACAGGCAAAGCTCCGGACTGCATGTCATTGATCCTGGAGGACATCTCAAACATAACAGCCAGTGTTTTAGCAGTATTGAAATCATCACTCATATTCAGATAACAGGCCTCAGACAAACGCCGGAGTTCTGCATCAACAGATTCATTAATATTAATTGAAGATGTTTGCGTTAACTTTTCAAGTGTATTCAGGGCATTATCCAGTCTGCGATAACCTTTTTCAGCAGCCTGCAGTGCTTCATTGG
>JBMTCO010000064.1:0-14322 GCA_049430945.1 Cyclobacteriaceae bacterium | reverse complement strand
TGATCAGAATAATCATTGCCACATCACTGACAGCTCCGGAATAAATTTTCATGATTTCCTGCATTGTCATCCCTCTACTCAAACCCAGTGACCAGGTTGCATACAGAATACAAATCAACATTACAATCGAGGAGTCGCTGAGAAATTGCACGAGCGGCTTTACAGGATTTGATTCATTAAGAACCATATTCAGTATAGTCGTTAGTGACAGAAGCAATACCGGCAAAAGTGCTGTGAACATGCTGTTACCGATGCCCGGAATATTTTTGCTTTCCGGTTTTTCAATGTCTCCTGTCAGAATCAGATTTGCTTTGATATGAGTCAGCGTCCTGGAAAACACCGGTCCAGCAAGAATAACTGTTGGGATGGCAATGATTGTTCCGTAGAGCAATGTAATTCCTGTATCTGCACCAAACTGAGAGACGAGGGCCACCGGAGAAGGATGTGGTGGTAAGAATCCATGTGTCACTGAGAGTGATGCAATCACCGGAAGCCCCACGTAAACTGCCGGAAGTTTATAGCGATAGACAACGCCTGCTATCAGCGGGAAAACCAGAATAAATGCCACATTATAAAAAAGCGGGAGGCCAATCACAAAACCGGTAACCATGAAGGCAATCTGAAGACGATTTTTCCCGAACATTCCCATAAGTCCGGAAGCGATCTGCTGTGCTGCTCCTGTATCAGCAACCAGTTTACCCAGCATAGAGCCTGTGATGACTACAATGGCCAGGGATCCCAGCATGTCGCCGATACCTTTTTGCAGGATGGTGGAAATGCGGACCGGTTCAATGCCCAGCATGAATCCGGCGACAACCGATACAATAAGGAAAGAAATGAATGGATTGATTTTGCCATAGGTAATCAGCAAAATCAGAAGAACGATACAGATTAAAACTATTCCAATGGACAATTTGGTGAATATTTACTGAAGGGTATTTAATACTTATCCGGAACCTGAAAAATCCGGAGCACCAGCTCATGTTTATCTCCGTCTGTATCTTCAAGGGTGTACGTTACTGTCGGATTGTTGGCTGCCAGATCAGGATCAATTTTGATGATTTTATTATCCTGAAGGTGTTTTTCAATTTCCTTCTGCAAAATGACCATTGCGTTGGCCAGATCCAGCTCAAGTGAACTTGGGTTGTATTTTACCGTTTTCATTTTTTTCGTCAGATTTTAATTACCAGCGTATCAGAGCCGAGGCCCAGGTGAACCCGCTTCCAAAAGCAGCAAGGCAAATTAAATCATTTTCCCTGATTTTACCTTTTTCCCAAGCTTCACTCATGGCAATTGGTATGGATGCGGCTGTGGTATTTCCGAAATGCATAATGTTGTTGTAAACCTGATTATCTCTCAGATTCATCTTTTCCTGAATAAACTGACTGATTCTGAGATTAGCCTGGTGCGGAATCAGCAGATTGATTGATTCTTTACTGACATTATTGGAGGTTAAGGCTTCAGTAATCACTTCCATGAATCTCACAACGGCATGTTTGAAAACCTGATTGCCGTTCATGACAACTTTATAGTGAGTTGTATCAAGTATTTGTTCAGGTTGTCTTTCTTCCCGAGGTCTGCTGCTGCCGGGATCTCGCACATATAGTTCTTCTGCAAACCTGCCGTCTGCATGAAGATGTGTTGAAAGAATTCCTTGCCGGTCTGAAGCCTGAAGTATGGCAGCGCCGGCGCCGTCAGCAAATATTACCGCTGTATTTCGGCCGCGTGTGGTCGGGTCAATGGCGGTAGATTGGATTTCAGCTCCGACAACCAGGATGGTCTTATACATCCCTGTTTTGATAAACTGATCAGCCACTGACAGTGCATATATAAACCCTGAACAGGCGTTGCGGATATCAAGCGCACCAATTCCTTCAAGTCCAAGTTCACGCTGAAGCAAAACACCTGAGCCGGGAAAAAAATAGTCAGGCGTAATGGTGGCAAAAACTATGAATTCCACATCTTGTTCCTTGAGGCCGGCACGTTGCAGTGCGATTCTGGATGCTTTAGCAGCCATATTTGCTACTGTGTCTTTTGAAGGATCAACCCATCTTCTCTCTTTAATACCCGTGCGCTCTGTGATCCACTCATCGGAGGTCTCCATCATCGTGGAGAGCTGTTCATTGGTCACAATATTTTCCGGCACATAATGCCCGATCCCTCTAATTCTTGAATAGTTCATATCTCTGTTTAGTATTCTTCCTCTTTCTGTTTCTGTTTCTCTCTTTTCTTCCCTCACTTCCCCTCAAACAAACCCTCCCGCATCAACACAATTGGCATGCTACCAATCTTCAGCAGCCGTTCATGAAATTCAGAAAGGCTGAATTTATCGCCTTTAATTCTTTTATACTCTTCGCGCATTCTTAAAATTTCCATCATCCCTGTAAAATAGCCGATGAAATATCCTGGTGATGCGCAAGAAGCATCGATCTCTAGCTGTGAAGCCCACTCCAGAAAACCAACACCTTCCGTCATCAGTTTAACAGCATCCTCATACGATATTTTTCCGGTGTGCATACCTACATCATATACAACCCGTGCGTTCCTCCATAACCTGAGCTGTAATTGTCTGAGCAAAATTTTGTCATTAGGAAAAAAACCTGTCTCCCTGAATAATTGCTCATTATACAATCCCCATCCTTCACTGAAAATGGAAATGCTGTTATTTCGGCGCAGAGGCCTTGAATTGTTTACCTGGTACAACCCCTGTATGTGATGTCCTGCATAGGTTTCATGTGGAGCGGTAACGAGGATTACTCCCCAGTCATGTTCCACCAGGTAATCTCTTTTTTGTTTTTCAGACCACTGGTCTTCAAATGGATTGATATGCATCTCGGAAGTATAAATACTGTCGGCATCTTTACTTTTGGCAAAAGAAAAATGTCCATAGTAAGAAGTTTTTCTCAGATAAGGTGCGCGCTCAATAACCACAACCCGCTCTTTCCATGGAATCGGAATCAGGTTATTGTTAAGAACATGGTCACGGGTTTTGTTTACCCATTCCTGATGAACCGGAATCATTGAGTGAGGTTCCGGGTATTCATTTTTGATTTCATTGGCCAGTTCCTTCCATGGTGTGCCCGGTTTAATTTTGTTGGCAAAAGCTTCAAGTTCCCGGACAGTTGCGTTGAACTGAGCCAATCCAAACTCATACAGGCTGTCAGCGTCATACTCAAGCAGGTACTGATCCCTGAGAAGCTCATTGTAAGTTTCTTTACCGATGGCAAAATCAGCCGTAGGTTTTTGAGAAAGGTCTTCCTTAAGGAATATGATAAATTTCTCCAGCTGATCATGTGCATCTGAAAGTTCCTGATCCAGCTCTGAAACGGAATATTTTTTCAGAAAAGCCGGGATTTCACTTGTGAATAATACCCTGCTGTTTTCTGCCATAAAAATTCCCAGCTCACGAAATCTGGAAACATTGACTTCCAGCTGGTTCATTCCATTTTTCATCTGGACTACAGATAATATCAATCGCTTCCGCATTTTTATAACCTTCTCCTCAACGGTTCCCGGGCCATCCATGATCCCGGATATTCGTGTAATGGTCATGTAAAGTCTTGGATCTCTGGTCCATGGGCGGATTTTTTCATGTTCGATTTCCCGGCCGCGCAGAATACTCATGGCAAATTTCCAGTCTATCAGATCATCGCCTGATATTAAGGTTGTATCGATTGATCTGAGCGTATCAATTTCTTTTCTTGTCTTCTCAAGGTAACGGCTGAAAGACCGGCTGCTCATGGAATCTTCCGGATTTCCTGAATTTCTGCCGCCTGACTGACTGAAACTGAAAAGAAACTTATTCAGTTTTTCGGAAGCTGCTTTTTTTTGAAGCTTATTTTCATTGTCTGTACAGCAACACAATGAAAGGCCTATTGTGAAAAGAATTACTGTATAATTAATTTTATGCATTGACCCTGTCGTTTCTTTTTTTAGATTTTGAATGTTTCCTTTCAAGGAACAGAATGATTTTTCCTGCAATGTCAACCTTGGTGGCGCCTTCAATCCCCTTCAGACCGGGTGACGAATTCACTTCAATGATAAGTGGCCCGCTCCTTGAAGGGAGCATATCAACTCCGGCTACTGAAAGTCCGAGTTTTTTTGCTGCAGTGATGGCAGTGAATTTTTCCCGTCTGCTTAGTTTGTAAAGAGTGGCTTCACCACCTCGGTGCAGGTTGGATCTGAACTCTCCCGGCTTGGCCTGTCTTTTCATGGCTCCCACAACTTCACCATCTACAACAAATGCTCTTATATCAGAGCCTTTTGCCTCTTTAATGAATTCTTGAACAATAATGCGCGCCTGAAGGTCATTGAAAGCCTCAATTACGGATTGAGCGGATTTTTTGTCTTCAGCCAGTACTACCCCGAGGCCTTGCGTGCCCTCCAGTAGTTTTATCACAACAGGTGCACCCCCTACAGCTTCTATCACACCTTCAGTGTCTCTGGAATAATCCATGAATAGTGTTTTTGGCATTCCTAAACCGGCACGGGATAATATCTGAAGGCTTCTCAGCTTATCGCGTGACCGGATCAATGCCAGTGAACTGATAGCAGTTGTTACCTTCATCATTTCAAACTGACGAACAACAGCAGCGCCATAAAAAGTTACAGAAGCACCAATTCTTGGAATGATAGCATCAAAATAATCCAGTTTCTTCCCAAGGTACCATACCATGGGATTTTTCTTCTCGATAAGAAGAATGCATTTCATGTGGTCAATAATTTCCACCTGGTGACCAAGGGCTTCCCCGGCTTCCTTAAGCCTGCGGGTTGAATAAAGATTTGAATCCCGTGAAAGTATTCCGATTTTCATTGATCAAATTTGAAGGTATGCAGGCTTCAGATATAAAAGTTATAAAAAAACCGCTATCCTACTAAGTACGGGGGAAAAAATAGCAGAGAATTATTTCCTTTTGAGATATGAAACATCTTTTTCAGACACATCAATAAGGAAGCGCTTTCTTAGAATTTTACGACCCAGAAGTACAGGAAATTTGAGATTGCCTCTGTTACTGAGTGAAAACTCTGCCCTGATCAGCCTGTTGCTTAACCGGATTGAAGTTTTGATGACGTAACGGACTTCCGCCTCACCGAAAGAGTTTCTGATTGCGCGCCGGTCAAAATTTTTGAAGCTCACTTTTTTTCCCGAATACTGCAGGTGAGCCTCGTCCAGAAGTATCACTTCAAGTATTCCATTTACCACCTCTGCTTTTGAACAGTGCAAACTGCAGTTGTAGGCACCGGTATCAATCTTTGCATGGATACCGGAAAGACCAAGTCGGGGCAGGTCAACATATTCACTTCGCCCAAGAATTTCCATAACTGAAGAGTTTCAAGTTACAACCTTGCAGCAATAACTAAAAAGAGTAACAAAAAAAAGGGACGGTGTCCGTCCCTTTTTTTGATAAAATTTTTGAAGGTTATTTTGAAACCCTGAATGCCACCTCTGTGTTTTCCCACCTCATAACCACCAGATTTTTTTCAACCGATATAGTAAAGGATTCCACCAAGGCAGCTGTTTTGGCCGGCTTTGATTTTACACGGACTACATCCTGCTTTTCGGTATATTCATCGGATCCCCATTTGATGTCGTTATTAAGCATGATCGTCCACTCATCTTTCCCCGGGATTGTATAAAGTCCATACTTGCCCTTGGCAACAGTTTTTCCATCAATTTTTACATCATCGCTGAATTCAATTGAGGTGGTTGCATTGGCACCTGTTCTCCATACTTTGCCGTAGGGCACCAGTTCGCCCATAATTTTTCTTCCGCGGACTGCAGGCTGGCTATAATTGATGGTGATATTGACACCGTCAATTTTACCTGTTGCAGTTGCGGCAGGACTTTTCATTTTTTGACCTTGTCCTTGTGCAAATAAATCTGATGCATTTACGGTCAGCAGGATTCCTGCCGCAATAAAAAAGAGTCGTAATTTTTTCATACTGATAGTTTTTGCCCAAAAATACGAAAGCGCCGGGCTTTGCCCGACGCCTTCGCTTTAATTATTCATTAAACAAAACCTGTGTTCTGTTAATATAAACGGGTATTTATTTCTCAGGGTTGCGCCGGTCCCCTCTTTTTATTCCTATTCCTTTGTTTTTTATTTGAACCAATGAAAAAATCAGATAAAAAAACCTCTTTTCGCGTTATTACCTGGAATGTGAACGGTATTCGGTCCATCTCCAAAAAAGATTTTTTTACCGATCTGCAGGAGATGAACCCCGATGTATTATGTCTTCAGGAAACCAAGGCGGCAACTGAAGAAGTTGCGGAGGTCCTGAATTCAGGCCATGGTTATCATGTCTTTGCCAACTCAAGCAAAGCAAGAAAGGGTTATTCCGGCACGGCCATATTATCGCGTGAACAGCCGTTGGATGTGCTGTATGACATGGGTGCATCAAGGCATGATCTGGAGGGGAGAATCATCGCATGCGAATATTCAAATTTCTTTGTCGTTTCAGTGTATGTACCAAATTCGGGTGAGGGTCTCTCCCGTCTGGAATACCGAACCGAGTGGGATAAAGATTTCCGAGAGTATCTTAAATGGCTGGATCGTCGCAAGCCGGTTCTTGTGTGCGGAGACTTTAATGTGGCGCACCATGCGATAGATATCGCGCGACCGAAAGAGAATTACAATAAATCGGCAGGTTATACACAAAAGGAAATTGATGGATTTGATGCAATACTGAATTCCGGCTTTGAAGATACTTTCCGTGCCCGCCATCCTGAAGAGGTTAAATATACTTACTGGAACTACTGGATGAATGCCAGAGAAAAGAATATCGGATGGAGGATTGATTATGTCCTGGCCAGCAGTCGTATTTCACATTCCATTGATCAGGCCTTTATATTAAATGAAATGAAAGGGTCTGATCATTGTCCTGCCGGGGTTGTAATCAGGAACTGAGCAGGAAAATTTTAAACTGCGTTTTGCTGAGATTCTCCTTTCCGGTTCAAATAAAGTTTCTGAATCTCAAGAATTGTGACTACAGCAAGGCTTCCTCCAATGGATGGAATGAAGTGATGCCAGTCAGGCACTTCAAACCCAAATAACCTCCTTGCGAATGGGACTGTCATAACGATAACCAGAGCCAGTACTGCAAATCCAAGAATGATCTTGACAGCAGGATTTTTTTCGCCGATTACCTGAAATGCATATCTGCTTCTTGAAAGACCGGATAATATAAATCCGACATTACATAAAATCAGGGTTGTAAATGCAATTGCCCTTGATTCCCCTTCTTTATGACCCTCTTCAATAGACCAGAAGTAAACGACCAGCACGGATATCAGGATAAGGCTTCCGTTCATAATGCTTTTCAGGATAGATTTTTTTCCGAAAAAATCAGCATTAGGATTTCTGGGAACACGTTTCATAAGTCCCTTTTCTTCAGGTTCGCTTTCAAATGCAATAGAACAAACCGGATCTATGATCATTTCCATAAAAACGATATGCAAGGGAAAAAGCAAAAATGGAATTTCGGGCAGCATGGCGGGAAGCAGTGCAAGTCCTATGATGGGTATGTGAATGGCCAGAATATACATCATGGCTTTCTGCAGATTGTCATAAATCCGACGGCCCAGACGGACTGCGCTCACGATGGATGCAAAATTATCATCCAGCAGCACAAGTGCGGATGCTTCCCTTGCAACGTCTGTCCCTTTCATTCCCATAGCCACACCAATATTCGCTGCTTTCAGTGCAGGGGCATCATTAATTCCGTCACCGGTCATGGCGACTACTTCGCCATTTGATTTCAGAGCTTCCACAATTCTTAGTTTCTGATCAGGCAGTACCCTTGCAAAAATGTTTATGTTTCTGATTGAGTCTTTGAGTTCTTCATCAGAAAGTAATGCCAGCTGTTGACCTGTCATTACCCGGTCATGATTAAGACCTATTTGTTTTCCGATGCTGATTGCCGTAGCCGGATAATCTCCGGTTATCATCATTACTTTTATTCCGGCATCTCTGCACTCTTCCATGGCGGCAGGCACCTCCGGGTGAACAGGATCTTCAAATGCAATTAGGCCGAGAAAATGGTGCTTTAATTCCTTCTGCGTGGGTGGAAGTTGCGGCGTTACAGATATTCCCTCAGAAACAGCAAGCACCCTAAAGCCATCCGTCGCCAGCTGATCTGCTTCAAAAAATATCTTTTCTTTTTCTACTTCACTAAGGCGGCAAAGTTCTGAAACCGTCTCCACGGCTCCTTTGCAGGAGATCATCAAGGCTTCAGCAGAGACTCTGACATTAGTTATTGCCAGCATTTCTGATGAAAGGGGATAGGAATGGTTTATTTCCGGTAGCTTTTCAATGAATATTTTAGAATATAAATCGACCACGGCACGTTCCATTGGATCTGCGGGATGATCAGGGCTTGCGGCTGCAGCATGTCTTAAAATATTTTGTAAAGCAGGCTTCATTAAACGGTCACCACCTTTCCATAAATTCCCCGACAAGTCTTTCATGGCAGCAACCATCATTCGGTTCAGGGTAATTGTACCGGTTTTATCAGAGCACAATACTGTAGCAGAGCCAAGTGCCTCAATGGCCGAAGGTTTTCTGGTAAGTACATTTTTCCTCGAAATACGCCATGCTCCGAGCGCAAGAAATACAGTCATCACAACGGGGAACTCCTCCGGAAGAATGGCCATAGCTGAGGACAGCGAACTTAAGAGCGCGTAAATCAGATCCCCGCGTGTCAGATAGTACAGAATGAAGACTATTATTGAAATTCCTACTCCGATTACTCCAAACCGGCGAATCATTACTGTAAGCTCTTTTTGCAATCTGGACTCATCATTGTCATGGAACTGAAGCGAGACCCCGATTCTGCCCAAGCAGGTTGAGGTTCCTGTGGCCAGCACCAGTGCAGTTGCCTTTCCTCTGAGTATCATAGTGCCGGCAAAGACATTAAAATTATTCTCCCCGCCCGGATTCTCTATTTTAATTTTTCCGGGTGAAACCTGCTTCGTAACTGAAACGGACTCTCCTGTAAGCATAGACTCATCCACAAGGAGATTTTCAGATTCTGTCAGAACAGCATCGGCCGCTACCCTGTCTCCTTCCTGCAGTATCATTAAATCTCCTCGCACGACCTCTCTTCCGGGAATTCTTAACAGTTGTTCATCCCGAATTACAAGGGCACGTGGACTTGAAAGATTTTTTAGTGCCTCCAGCGCACGTTCAGTTTTCTGGTATTGATAGAATGTGATGAAAATAATAATCAGGATGGAGGACATCAGAACGATTCCCTCATGGTAGTCCCCTAAAACAAGGTACAGCATGCCACAGGCAATCAGCAGTAAAAACATTGGCTCCCGGATGACCTGCAATCCAAGTGTCAAAATATTTTTCGGTCTTGCTGAAGGTAATTCATTATAACCCTCTGCCGTCAGGCGTATTGCTGCTTCTTCTTTTGTCAAGCCTTTGGGTTTCATACTGAACCAAAATAATTACCCTCCTTTGGTATTATGCCTGACAATAATCATCTGCATAAAAAAAGCCCGAACACTTTCGTGTCCGGGCTTTCACACATAAACCCCAAAAATTAATCTTCTGAACGGCTCAGGGTAGAAATTAAACTTAAGTCAGTGCTGAAAATAAAGTTGTAATAAAAAGGATTGTGAGCACCACTGTGACACCAAATCCCCAAAGGGCAGACTTACCAGCAGAGTTTGCCTTATTAGGGAATTGATCCTTCTGTAAGAGATAAATGATAAGTCCGACTAATGGTATCAAAAAGCAAATAATATTTAAACCTGTTGAAGGAATATCATTAGGATTAGAATTTTTTGAGGAATCACCATTAGTGATTGTTTTCTTTTGAACCTCTTCCTGCGACACGTCTTCTGAACGGCTCAGGGTATAGATAACCAGACCGAAACCGATTTTGTTCACAGCATCACCAATGTTATAGATGATGTCCATATTCAGGCCAAGATCAACCTGCATGCCGAACAGACCGCCGGGAGTTCCAACGATGTAACCGAGCGGATAAATTGCCCAGCCCACCAATACGAACCAACCGAGGGTTCCATTTGCCTTATTAACGGATGCTGAAGAAGAAGCCGCAAGCTGCTTCACATCTCCAAACCATACCAGATAAACGATGTAGAAATAAGCCAGACCGCTGATTACGCCCCACAGGACGCTGTTATCGCGGTAGATGGTCTCTCCGAAATAACCTGTCACCAGCATGACGACTGATGCAAAGATTAGCTTCCAAAGCAGGCCTGTTTTTGCACCGGCCTTTTTGGTAATCAGATAAAACTCCACGCACATGAGCGGCACTGTAAGTAACCAGTCAACATAACGGAAGAAGGTAGGAGAATCATCGGTAGCGCTGTAATAGCCGCGCATGTAATAATAATGCACAGCAGCGATAAAAGTGATCAATCCGGAAACAAGAACAGAAGTTCTCCATTTCGCGGAGGTGGTACCCAACTCAAGGAAGAAGAATACCGAGGCGGCCATCATGGCCATAGTTCCGACAAAAAATGTAAACGCTACATAATTGTCGGCACCAATTGCAACATGCTCCATAGTAAATAATTTGGTTAAGTGTTGTTTAGGGTGGCGGGATTGTCCCGCTCCTGAATCCAAATGTAAAATTATGGGTACTGATGGCTAACCTCGTCTAGCTGTTAGGGAATGAACGCCTTGCCATATCGGATTGAATTGACATTTTTAAGGAGTGAAAATAACTCGCTTTTAACCTTAAAGGGCTGAATTTAAGGATTTTTAAATGTTTAAACTTTTAATTACGCCAAGTCATACCCTAAGACCCGGTCAATTTTATCCAAAAAGAAAAAGCCAGCATTACTACCTTTATTCACGATAAACATTAAATGTACTTAAAATGAAAATTGATTATTCCGGAAAGGTTGTCATTATAAGCGGAGGGGGAAGTGGCATTGGTTTAGCAATGGTAAAAGCATTTCATGAAGCAGGCGCAAATGTTTTCGTTCTCGATTCTCAACCGGAAATTGCAATTGAAGCCACTAAAGACCTGAAGCGGGTGAAAGTTCATTCCTGCGATGTCAGTAACCAGTCCCGGGTATTAGATGTGATTGCAGAAATAGCATTTGTACATTCAATAAATGTATTGGTCAACAATGCAGGTATTGCACACATAGGTACTGCCGTGAATACTGCTGAAAGTGATTTTGACAGGTTGATGAATGTAAATGTTAAAGGAGTCTACAATTGCCTTCATGCCGTTATTCCACATATGCAAAAGACAGGAGGTGGTGCCATTCTGAATACTGCCTCCATTGCAGGCAGCCTTGGACTGGCTGAGAGGTTCGCTTACAGCACAACAAAAGGGGCCGTCATTGCAATGACCTATTCGACAGCAAAAGATTTTCTGAAGGATAACATACGATGTAACTGTATTTCTCCTGCCAGGGTTCACACTCCATTCATTGACGGATATCTGGCAAAAAACTACCCTGGTCGTGAGGAAGAAATGTTTGAAAAACTTTCAAAGACACAGCCGATAGGAAGGATGGGCAAGCCTGATGAAGTCGCTGCACTTGCATTATTTCTTTGTTCAGACCATGCTGCGTTTATTACAGGAACGGATTACGGCATTGATGGCGGATTTGTGAAATTAGGGGGTGGTTAATTAAAATATATTATGAAACTGATTCGGTTCGGAAAGGAAGGTAAGGAAAGAACAGGGGTGTTGCTTGAAAATGGCATTGCGGCAGATGTCAGTTCACATTTTCCAGATTTTGATGAAAAATTTTTCAGTGAAGGAGGAATCGCTAAGCTCCGGAAAATAGTCTCCGAAAAATTATTTTCAGAAGTTCATCCGGAAAGAATTGGCCCTCCGCTTGCAAGGCCATCAAAAATTATTTGCATCGGTTTAAATTATCGAAATCATGCACTTGAAAGTAAAATGGCTATTCCGGAAGAGCCAATTATATTTCTGAAGTCAACAACGGCTATCACGGGTCCGAATGACCCTATCATAATTCCAAAGGGGAGTACGAAGACAGACTGGGAGGTAGAACTTGCCGTAGTGATTGGCAGAAGAGCCTCCTATATTAATGCGTCTGATGCACTGAATTATGTTGCAGGGTATATGCTTCACAACGATGTCAGTGAGCGTGCCTTTCAGCTTGAGCGCGGTGGTCAATGGGTTAAAGGAAAAAGCTGTGATTCATTTGCGCCGATCGGCCCATGGCTTGTGACCACAGATGAAATATCAAATCCCAATAACCTGCGTATGTGGTTAACCCTGAATGATGAAAAGGTTCAGGATGAAAATACTTCAGACATGATTTTTCATGTTCCCTTTCTTATCAGTTATATAAGCCAGTTCATGACACTGTTACCGGGTGATATTATCAGTACAGGCACTCCCTCCGGTGTCGGCCTTGCTCTTGGGCGCTACCTGAAACCCGGCGATGTTGTTGAACTTGGTATTGAAGGACTGGGCACAGCAAGACAGGAGGTCATTCAATTTACAGGAGTTTGATTGACGCACACCAGCATTTCTGGAATTATGATCCCGTAAAGGATGCCTGGATTACTCCTGAAATGGGCGTGCTTCGCAGGAATTTTTTACCACCTGATTTTAAACCGGTATTAGATGACTTTGGCATAAAAGGTACAGTTGCGGTTCAGGCAGATCAATCCATTGAGGAAACGTTTTTTTTAACTGATCTGGCGGCGTCGTGCTCATTTATAAAGGGTGTAGTAGGTTGGGTTGATTTAAAAGCAAAAAATCTCGAATCACAGCTTGATCAATTTGCAGGAATTCAGGTGTTGAAAGGCTTTCGTCATATTATACAGGCCGAGCCTGATTTTGCATTTATGCTGCATAAGGATTTTTTGAAAGGCGCCGGTCTTATCTCAGGGCGAGGTTATACCTATGATATTCTGATTAAACCGCATCAGCTTGACATGGCCATTCGGTTCAGTGAATCTCTTCCGGACGCTAGACTGGTTGTGGATCATCTTGCCAAGCCTCCCATCGCGTCCGGCAGATGGAAAGAATGGGCAGCAGGAATAGAAAAGTTCAGGCAACTTGATCATGTATTTTGCAAGGTTTCAGGCATGGTGACTGAGGCAGATCCTGAAAATCTTCACTCTGAAAATTTCAGGGTTTACCTTGATGTAATTACAGATGTTTTTGGCACCGGCAGAATGATGTACGGTTCAGACTGGCCGGTATGTCTTCTTGCAACGGATTATGCCGGAACTTTAAGGATTGCAACTGATTATTTTTCCTCTTTTACGGAATCAGAAAGGCTTTCAATATTCAGTGGAAATGCTATCCGGTTCTATAATTTGTAAAGGTCCCTTTCCGGTCGCTTACTTTTCTTCTGAAAATGTCAGGCTTGTGGCTTATCTTTAATTCATCTGACATATGGAGCTTGGACTAAAAGATAAAGTCATACCTGTTACAGGAGGTGGCAAAGGAATCGGAGCAGGAATTATCCGAATGCTTGCCGGCGAGGGTGCAATTCCGGTAATCATTGGAAGAAATATTCAGGACAATGAGCAGGCACTTTTATCCATCCGCTCAAAATCCCCGAATGCTTGTCAGATTGTTGCCGAGCTGACAGACCCTGATGCATGCAAACAAGTTACTCAACAGATTATAAATCAGTTTGGCCGGATTGACGGACTTGTTAACAATGCAGGGGTGAATGATGGTGTAGGACTTGAAAACGGAGATTATGAATCATTCATGAAGTCCCTTCACAAAAATGCTGTTCATTATTATCTGATGGCACATTACTGCTTGCCTTACCTTAAATCTTCAAGGGGAGCAATTGTGAACATCTCATCCAAAACCGCTGAAACAGGACAGGGAGGTACCAGTGGTTACGCAGCTTCAAATGGCGCACGCAATGCATTGACCAGGGAGTGGGCTGTTGAACTGCTTCCTCACGGAATAAGAGTGAATGCAGTCGTGGTGGCTGAATGTTATACGCCCCTTTATGAAAAATGGATTAACAGTTTTCCTGATCCTGAAAAAAAACTGGCTGAAATAACTGACCGGATTCCGCTAGGGCGCAGAATGACTACGGAAGAAGAGATAGCCGCAATGACTGTTTTTCTTCTTTCCGAAAAATCAGGACATACGACCGGACAATTGATTCATGTTGATGGGGGATATGTACATCTGGATCGTGCGATCTCTTAAAATTAATTTTTAAAAATGAAGGACTTTCAGGGCAAGAAACTTCTTTTTCCTTTTATACTGGTTACCAGCCTTTTTTTTCTGTGGGCCTTTGTTCACAATCTGGAGCCCATCCTGATACCGCATCTTAAAAATGCATGTAATCTCAGTGATTTTAAGTCT
>JBMTCO010000063.1:0-14341 GCA_049430945.1 Cyclobacteriaceae bacterium | reverse complement strand
GTCAGTCAGCGTGCTTATCGCAAGGAACAGGCCATAATGAATGCTGCGCAGCAAAAAGATCATATTAGGGGTCTCAGGTAGTATTGCTGCTTATAAATCCGCAGTCCTTACGCGACTGCTTGTACAGTCGGGAGCCGGGGTAAAAGTTATTATGACTGCCCCGGCTCTTGATTTTATCACCCCTCTTACCCTGGCAACACTTTCAAAAAATCCTGTTTTAACAGAATTTTCGAATCCGAAGGATGGAACCTGGAATAATCATGTAGAACTTGGTCTTTGGGCAGATGCGATGATTATTGCACCTGCATCTGCAAATACACTGGCAGCTTTAGCCGGTGGCTTGTGTTCCAATATACTTCAGGCAGTGTATCTGTCAGCCCGGTGTCCGATTTTCATTGCACCCGCCATGGATGCTGATATGTATCTGCATCCTGCAACTCAGAGAAATCTTCAGACGCTTATTTCAGATGGCAATACAGTAATCGACCCTGAAGTCGGTGAGCTTGCAAGTGGATTGTCAGGCCCCGGCAGGATGGCAGAACCTGAAAAGATTGTGGAGCAGTTAAATGATTTTTTCTCTCAAAAGAGATCCCTTAAAGGGAAAAAGGCATTGGTTACTGCCGGCCCGACATATGAGGCGCTGGATCCGGTTCGATTTATCGGAAATTACAGTTCAGGGAAAATGGGTTATGCCATTGCGGACGTTCTGGCGGACCAGGGTGCGGACGTGACACTTGTCTCAGGGCCAGTTTATGAAAAAGTTAAAAATCAGTCAGTGAAAGTCATCCGCTGCGTTTCCGCGGCTGAAATGAATTCTGAATGTCAGAAAGTATTCCCCGGGACTGAAATAACGGTTATGGCAGCGGCAGTCGCAGATTACAGGCCGGAGCATGTTGCCACTGAGAAAATAAAAAAATCTGAAAAGGATTATCTTTTGAATCTCACGCGGACCCCTGATATAGCCGCAGGTCTTGGAGCGATAAAAAAACCAGGTCAGATTCTTGCAGGATTTGCACTGGAGACTGAAAATGGTGAGCTAAATGCGAGGGAAAAAATGATGAGAAAGGGCTTTGATTTCATAGTCCTAAATTCCCTGAAGGACGAAGGGGCGGGATTTGGATTTGATACCAATCGCATCACTATCCTGGATAAGGATGGAAAATCACTGCCATTCGGTCTGAAATCAAAGCATGAAGTTGCATGCGATATTGTAAATTTCATCGTTGAAAAGATCAATGCTTAAAAAACTTTTATTCGTTTTAATGGTACTTCTGAGCGGATTATGTTTCTCTCAGGAACTCAATATTAAAGTAATCATTAACGCAGACCAGATACAGACCAGTGACAGGGCGGTGTTTACTGATATGGAGCGGGCATTTTCAAATTTTCTTAATACACGAAAATGGACAAACGATACCTATAAAAATCACGAGCGGATCAATTGTTCCCTTTTTCTGAACATCAGCAAAATGCCTTCCATTGGAATTTTTCAGGCCAGTGCACAGATTACTTCAGGCAGGCCTGTTTTCAACACCAATTATGAATCCGTAATGCTCAATTTTGCTGATCGGGACTGGGAATTTGAATACATAGAAAGCCAGCCTCTTGAGTATAATGACAATTCTTATCTGAGTAATCTTACTTCGATGCTGGCCTTTTATGCCTACATAATAATCGGGATGGACTATGATTCATTCAGTGAGCTTGGAGGAACAGCTTATTTTCAAAAGGCGCTTATGGTGGTAAACAATGCTCAGTCTTCAGGTAGGACAGGGTGGCAGGCTTTATCCAGCAGCAGGAACAGATACAGCCTTGTTGAAAGCATAAACAATCCGCAAATGCTGGAACTCAGAAAAAACACTTATAAATACCACCGAATGGCATTGGATGTATTGGATAAAAATCCGGATCAAAGCAGAACCGTGGTACTCGATGTGCTCAAAGAAGTAAAGAAAGCCTGGATGCTCAATCCTACTTCAATTTTTGTAATTACCTTTTTTGATTCAAAGGCAACAGAACTGGTAAATATTTTTTCTGACGGAAATCTTGGAGTGCGACGTGAGGCTTACGATCTGCTCACATCTATAGATCCAAAACGAATGATTTATCAGAAAATCATTTCAAACTGATAATTATCTGATTGTCCTATGCTGAGGCACCTGACCATCCGGAATTATGCATTAATTCGTCACCTTGAATATAGTCCGGATCAGGGATTCAGTGTGATTACGGGTGAAACAGGTGCCGGTAAATCAATTATGCTCGGTGCACTGGGCCTATTGCTTGGCAACCGTGCCGACAGTAAAGTTTTACTTGACGCGACTGAAAAGTGTGTCACTGAAGGTGATTTTCATATCAGCGATTATGGCCTTGAGCAGGTTTTCAGTAGGCTGGAACTTGATTATGTACCAGAAACCATACTCAGGCGTGAAATCAGTCCGGGAGGCAAAAGCAGAGCATTTATTAATGACACACCGGTAACTCTGGAGGTAATGCGCACCATCGGTTACAGACTGATGGATATTCATTCTCAGCATGAAACACTAGAATTAGGTGAACAAAATTTTCAGCTGAGACTTACGGATGCCTGCGCCGGTAACGAACAGTTGCTTAAAAAGTACAGGGAACTATGGCTGTTGTTTCGTACCGCTAAAGAAAATCTGGAAAAATTAAAGTCAGAATCTGAGAGACTTAACCAGGAAGCAGACTACATCCGTTTTCAGTTTCAGGAACTTGATAAGGCATCTCTTGCCGAAGATGAACTGGAAATTCTGGAAGCAAAGGTCAAAGTTGGAGAAAATGCAGAGCATATCCGTACAAAGCTGCAGGCCATTGCTGCGTTAATGGGTGAAGGCGAATACTCTGCATTGCAAATTATTTCACAGGTCAGATCGCTGCTTTCAGGAATTGCAGGTTTTGACAAGGGTTATGCAGATCTGCTTCATCGGATAGAGTCCATGAAGGCGGAGGCTGAAGATATTTATTCAGAGATTGAGCGTGAATCTGAAAAAATGGAGGTGGATCCGGCTGCGCTGATGGCATCCAGGGAAAGACTGGATTTAATAAATACCCTTCTGAGAAAACATCGTGCAAGATCCATAAAGGAACTAAATGCATTATATGAAAAACTCTCCGGACAGGTTTTACGGACCGATCACCTTGAATCAGAAATAAAGGCCGCTGAAAATGAACTCGAGAAGTGTACCGCAGAACTTCAACAGCAGGCTGTAAAGCTATCAGACTCAAGAAAACATGTATTTCCGAAAATTGCCGAACAGGCTGAAAGCCTGTTAAAGGAGCTCGGAATTCCTGACGCCCGATTTGAAATACAGCACAGTAAAGTACCGGCAGGTCCATATGGCATGGATTCCATAGAAATGTGCTTCTCTGCAAATAAGGGGGTTTCATTAAGACCAATTGCAGAAACCGCCTCGGGAGGAGAATTTTCCAGGCTGATGTTTGTGGTAAAATATATTATGGCTGAAAAAACATCTATGCCAACCCTGATTCTCGATGAGATCGATTCCGGAATCTCCGGAGATGTGGCTCTCAAACTGGGGATGCTCATGAAACGGATGGCCGGGAAACATCAGGTAATCGCCATTTCACATCTGGCACAAATAGCTGCCAAGGCAAGCTCACATTTTATGGTTTTTAAGGAAACTGACGGCACACGGGCAGCCAGTCAAATTAAGCTTCTGGACAATAAGAAGAGGGTTGAGGAGCTTGCTCGTATCATTTCGGGAAATTCTCCCTCTCCAAATGCTTTAAAATACGCCAGGGAATTGATGGAATAACACGTACATATCTGTTCACCTTTAACTTTTTGGATTTTTACTAACAATTGGCCTTATTTGTGCCGGAGGTAAGTTTGGTACCCAATATAAAAAGTCATGAACATTTTTGTCGCCAACATTAATTTCAAGACCCGCAAGGAGGATCTTGAAAAGGCGTTTGCCACATTCGGGCAAGTCAATTCTGTTAAAATTGTAAGAGACAGAGACACAGGCCGTTCAAAAGGCTATGGCTTTGTTGAAATGGAAAATGAAGAAGAGGCTAAAAAAGCTATTGAGTCTCTTGATAACAGTCAGCTGGACGGAAGAGATCTCATTGTAAAGCCGGCTAATTCAAAGTCCGGATCGGAGACAGCTGCAGCAGCAGAGTAACCACAGCGTTATACTTGGGCGGTAATCTGGTAATCCAAATTTGGGTTACCTTTCGGGGATTTTTTTGAAATATGAATTCTCCCCTGATTCGAAAAATTACAATTGCCTGTGGGCCGATTCTGTTTTTCATTCTGAAAGCTTCGCTTCCTGAGTCCGTATTTCCGGAGTCTGCATCAACTGTGGTGGCCACCGGAGCCTGGATGGTTTTATGGTGGATTGCTGAACCGGTTCCTATTCCGGTCACATCACTGCTACCATTGGTAATAATGCCTCTGACAGGTGTTTCTTCGATGTCTGAAGCAGCACAACCTTATAGTGATCCTGTTATCTTTCTTTTTATGGGTGGATTTATTCTTGCGTTGGGTCTGGAAAAATACCAGCTGCATCAGCGTATAGCCCTTACTTTGATTCGCCTAACAGGCACAAGCGGAAATGGAATTATTATGGGATTTATGCTGGCCACTGCATTGATAAGTATGTGGATCAGTAATACTGCTACAGCCATTATGATGCTTCCCATAGCGTCATCTGTGACCGGTTTAATTTCGCGTGATTTAAACATGGCAAATGACCCGAAATTTCACAAGTTTGCAACAGGGCTTATGCTGGCAATCGCCTATTCTGCCAGCATCGGGGGCATGGCTACCATTATCGGCACACCTCCAAATGTAGTAATGGTTGGACATGTAAAAAGAATTTACGGAACGGATGTCCCCTTTGCCGAATGGATGATCATTGGAATCCCTCTCATGATTCTGATTCTGGGAGCATGTTACTTTGTTATCACCGGAGTTCTATACAGGAACCGGCTGGACCACATTGAAGGATCTTCTGAACTGATATCAAATAAGTTAAAAGAAATGGGACCAATGAGCAGTATGGAGAAGCGTATACTCTGGGTATTTGGACTCACCTGCTTCTTCTGGATTTTCCGTCAGGGTATCAACAGGCTGGCAGGTGGAAATTTTCTCGATGACACTTCGATAGCAATTGGAGGAGGAATTCTCATGTTTTTAATACCTACAGGAAAAGGCGATGGACCATTACTCGAGTGGAGAGATATGAAAGAAATGCAATGGGGTATTTTACTTTTGTTTGGTGGAGGGATGGCACTTGCGGAGGGGATGGAAAAATCAGGAATAGTAGAGCAGATAGGCTCTTATTTTTCAACTAATAAAATTAACGGGGGCTTGCTGATTTTTTCTTTGGCGTTAATTTCTATGGCGCTCACGGAACTTATGAGTAATGTGGCACTGGTAACCATTTTTGTTCCTGTTGTATTTGGTATTGCTGAAGGTGCCGGCATCAATCCCATTTATCTCGCTCTACCTGTGACATTTGCCGCAAGCTGTGCATTCATGATGCCCATTTCAACGCCACCAAATGCAATTCTTTTTGCAAGCGGTTACATAAAAATGAAGGAAATGGTTAAAACAGGTTTTTTCCTTAATCTGTTTTCCCTCCTGATTATTTTTCTTTTATCTATTACACTGATGAACAGATTTTTTTAAGGTCAGGTTTATTACCCTTCATAAGGTGGAATTGCAGGAAGAAATTCCGGTTCGGTTAAACCTGTTCCGGTGCGAAAACAATAGTGAAATAACCCGTTGGTAACAGATATGTACGGAGCGCCGAGAACCATATTATACATCAGTGCCTGATTGAAACAATTTCTATCCAGCCGGACATCAGGGGCTTTGCATTCCACAAGCATCCATGGCTTTCCTGCCCGGTCGTGGATAAGTATATCAGATCTCTTCTGAAGTGCATTCTGCTGAAGCCCTGTCTCTATTCTGACCAGGGATTTAGGGTATTTCAACTTGTCTGTCAGATAATGAAGAAAATGCTGCCTTACCCACTCTTCGGGGGTCAGAACAACATACTTTTTCCTAATAAAATCGAAAATCCTCTTTTTACCATCTTCTTTGATAATTTTGGCGTCAAAGTCGGGTAAATTCAGTGGCTGCATCCAGTAAAAATAGCCAAATACCTTCTTTCTAAATTTTTGCTAATGAAAACCAAACAATCCATTGTTGAGAACTGGCTTCCGAGATATACAGGAATACCCCTTGAATCTTTCGGAAAGTATATTCTGCTTACAAATTTTAATCGTTATGTAAGGCAATTTGCAGCATGGCATAACGTCGAAGTTCATGGAGAAGACAGAGCCATGCTGAGTGCGACGGCAGATGGAATAACAATCATAAATTTCGGAATGGGTAGTCCGAATGCGGCTACCATTATGGATTGTCTTTCCGCAATAGAGCCAAAGGCAACACTTTTTCTTGGCAAATGCGGAGGTCTTAAAAAGAAAAATCAGCTTGGTGATTTCATTCTACCGATTGCAGGTATCAGAGGTGAGGGTACATCAGCAGATTACTTTCCCATTGAAGTGCCGGCATTGCCTGCATTTGCGCTACAGAAAGCAATTTCAACCACCATCCGGGAAGCAGGATGCGATTACTGGACCGGCACTGTTTATACCACGAACCGCAGGGTATGGGAATGGGATGAACAGTTCAAGGAATATCTGAGGAAAATACGGGCAATGGCCATAGATATGGAAACAGCCACTATTTTCACAACCGCATTTTATAATGAAATTCCTTCCGGTGCATTATTACTGGTATCAGACCAGCCGATGATTCCGGAGGGTGTGAAAACTGAAACAAGTGATAAAATCGTAACCGATCATTTTGCAGACCGTCACCTGAGAATTGGTATTGACTCTTTAAAACAGCTGATAAATAATGGTGCTACAGTCAAGCACCTGCTTTACTGATGAAAGGCATTCTTACCAGTCTCAGGAAAAACAGACCTGTTAGAAAGAAGGTGGTCAATACAAGTGTGCTATTCCTCATACTGCCGGTAATGTGTTCGACCAATCCATAGGAAAATGTTCCCAGAAGAATTGAGATGTTGTAGACAACATCATAAAAACTGAAAAAGGAAGCATAATCTTTTGTGTCAGCAGGAATAAGTTTTGAATACGTTGCTCTTGAAAGCGCCTGAATGCCCCCCATCACCATTCCTACAGAAAAAGCAATTGAATAGAACTCCCATTCCACGGTAATAAAATATGCAGTAAGACAAATAAAAGACCAGGCAGTAATTAAAATCATCAGGGTCTTTTTATTACCGAACTTACCGGATAGTCTGGCGAATAACCATGCACCGCCGGCACCAACAAGTTGAATTAACAAAACCGTTCCAATCAATTTGGGACCCGACAGTTTCAGTTCCTTTGATCCGAATAAAGCCGCCAGGTACATGACTGTTTGCACCCCCATGTTATAAAAGAAAAAAGAAACCAGAAATAATTTGACATCACGTAATTTTTGCAAATGCTTCCATACACCGATTAATTCCTTGTAACCACTTAGCAAGACAGAACCGTTCTGCGCCTTTGGAGTAAGTCGGTCCGGCAGGTATTTCAAAGGAATCTGAGCAAAGCCAATCCACCATATACCAACGAGCAGAAAGCCGAACCTGATTGCCGATGCCTCATTTTGAAAACCAAGGCTGCTGCTGAAATTCATCATCAGAATGCAGCTAATCAGAAGGATAATACTGCCAAAGTACCCCATTGAAAAACCACGTGCGCTTACCCTGTCTGCCTGATCCGGTGTTACAATTTCAGGCAAATAAGCATCATAAAAAACAACAGATCCTGACCATCCGACGCTTGCAAATACAAGACATATAATGGCCCATTCCACAGATCCAGGTCCATCAAAGAAAAAGAGACCACTGCATGCAATACCCCCAAGCCACGTAAAGAACCTCATAAACTGCTTTTTATTGCCTGTAAAATCTGCTACGCCACACAGCAATGGCAGAAGCGGAGTTACCACCAGATAGCTCAGGGATATGGCATAAGACATGAGCACTGAATTAGATAGCCGGAAGCCAAAAAAATCAACCAGATCAGAACCATCAGAACCTGTGGTTACTGCCTGATAGTAGACAGGAAAGATCGAAGAGACAATCACCAAAGAATAGACTGAATTTGCCCAGTCGTAAAATGTCCAGGCACGGACAATTACAGGATCGTTTTTTGTATACATAAAAAAAATAGCCTTCATAAGAAGGCTATTTTTTTAATATAAAGCAAGGGCTAAATCAGAGTCCCTCCTCCTGTTGCTGGATTGTTGCATAAAGGATACGACGGGCATTTGCTTTCCGAAGTTCAGTTTCTACATCGGCACAGATTCCTCTTTTGGTTTCTTTGTCGATTTTAAGAGAAACTGTCATCAGATCACGTTCTGCTTCAGGAAGACCATCTCTTTTGCGGCTTACCCACAAAAGGACCTCACCGGGACTGATGAAGTTATCATCAGCCTGAATTTTGGCATCTGATCCCTGATCTTTCTTTTTTGGTTCACCGATGTAAAGATCAACGACGAGACTTTTGCGAAACAGTTTTCTGAGCTGTGTAGCTTCAGGAATACGTTGCTGAACCTCAATTGAAGTTTTTCTAAGCTCTGTTGTAACCATGAAGAAAAACAGAAGCATAAATACAACGTCTGGCATCGAGGAAGTAGGGATTTCCTGCTTTACATCCGTTTTTTTCTTGAATTTGGACATAATTAACCTCCGATCTTGGTTGGTTCTGCAATTGAAATGTTCATAGGAATCTCCATTGATCCGTCTGGCTTCTTTCCCCTGCCAATATCATACAGGCGGGAATTTTCGGGGTCCTGCAGATCTGAAGCAATTTCCCTCCAGCGGACATTTGTTACGCCTGCTCTTTCGGCATAAATGTCATTGTAAGCAGCCTGAATAATATTCAGGATCTCAACAAATCTCTGGTGACTGGTACCACGGTCCGTTTTAAAGGAAACAATCGCCTTTTGAGGATTGTCAGACAAATTAGGATTTGCACCATTATTCAGAACAAATTCCTTAATCTGATCTTTCAAACCACTTACATCGTCCATCCAGTCACCTTCCACCAACAATTGGTCAGCGGAATTGAGCTGGACTTTGAACATGTTTCTTTCCTGGATCTTAATCTCATCTGTCTGCTGAGCCTCCGGTGGAGGCGGCAGGATTAGACTCAGACCCCGGTCATTGGCGATCGTTGTGGTAACCAGAAAGAAGGTTAGCAACAAAAAGGCGATGTCTGCCATTGATGCGTTCGGTATTTCTGGTGTTGATCTTGCCATTATTTTAGGGCTTTATTGATTTCAGAATAAATCAGACCAAGGATCGCAAGGAAGAAGAGAATGTAGAACATAGTCAGTCCTCCCCCGATGAGTTTGGAACTTGATTCAGTTATTCCATTAGCAACCGCCGAGCTTGATAATTCACTTCCTGAGAGAAAGTATGACAAGCCAAAAATGATTAGCAGTAGAATAGCTCCGCCTAAAGATTTCTTGAGCAGATTAATATCTTTAAAAGCGTTCATCAGGAAAAGTCCCGCAATAGCCAGCAAAGATCCGAAGAACAGCATGTATCCTAGGTACAGACCCCATGTAATGGCACTGCAAGAAAGATCTGAAAGACCGCTCAATTCGCAGGTATCCATAATTAATTGACGATTTTATTTTTAACAAGAATATCGACTAATGAAATGGAAGCGTCTTCCATGCTGTTAACGATGCCATCAATCTTTGAAACCAGGTAGTTATAGAGAACCTGAAGAATCATACCAACGATAAGACCGCCTACCGTTGTAATCAAGGCCACTTTCATACCACCTGCAACAACCTGAGGAGAGATGTCACCGGCAGCCTGGATATCATCAAAAGCTTGCACCATACCAATTACTGTTCCGAAGAATCCGAGCATCGGTCCGAGTGAAATAAACAATGAAATCCAAATCAGACCACGCTCAAGTTTACCCATTTCAACGCCGCCATAAGAAACGACTGATTTTTCAACCATATCAATTCCTTCAGAAGAACGCATGAGACCCTGCATAAAGATTGAAGCAACCGGTCCACGGGTATTGCGAACTACTTCCTTAGCTGCCTCAACTCCACCTGATTTAAGGGCATCCTCAATCTGAGAGAGCAATTTGCCGGTATTTGTAGTAGCCAGGTTAAGGGTAATTATACGCTCAATTGATACAGCAAGACCTAAAATCAAACAAATCAGAAGAGGCCACATAAAAGAGGCTCCACCCTCAATGAATTTGTCTTTAATGCGCTGATGGAAGGACTGCTCTGCTGCAGCTTCCTCAGCAGGAGCTTCCTCAACTGCGGGTGCTGCTTCGTCTACTGCAGGCTGTTCGGTTGCCGCTTGAGTGGAATCAACTTCCTGGGCGAAAACTACATTGGAGAAGCTGAAAGTCAGGATCCCCACTAGAGCAAGAATGCTAAATTTTCTTTTCATGGTTTAAGGTTTAAAAGTCATTTGAAGAGGCCAAAATTATATTTTTTGTTGGTTTAACGGTACAAAAAGGTTTTTTTTTCCATCAAGAGTTTTCATTATCTGATATCCGGGGTGAGCACAGGCCTTGAGTTTTCTGTAGTCTGTTTGATTTTTGCAAACGGCATATTACCCGAAAAGTGTAAAAATATATGTAAAAACAATGTTTTTAAGATTAATTACAATAATCAACAGAGCGCCTAACCTAAGAAAATAAGAATTCCGGCAGAAATGATTTTTTTCAAATGAATTTGACCGGCGGTTGGCGGGAACCTCAGAGTTGCCAGATGACATAAATATCCATTTCTTTGTGCCCCAATAAATAAGGAGAGGTGCAGGAGTGGCTGAACTGGCACGCCTGGAAAGCGTGTATACCGCAAGGTATCGAGGGTTCGAATCCCTCTCTCTCCGCCAAAGCAAATAAAAAGGACCCTTTGCAAGAAGGGTATTTTTTTTGACCGGCACAGTGAACAACTTTACAACCGGAATTCAACCTCACCAATGCCCGACACACAGGAAACCGACAGAATTATCGAAATGGCCTGGGAAGACCGGACCCCATTTGAGGCAATAGAAGCACAATTCAATTTGTCTGAGGCAAAGGTTATAGCCCTGATGAGGCGGAATCTAAAGAGGAGCAGCTTCGACAGGTGGAGAAAACGTGTAAATACAGGCGTAAGTACCAAGCACCTCAAAAAAAGGTCGGATGAAATCAAAAGGTTTAAATGCAGTCGTCAGAGATCTATCAGTGGAAATAAAATAACCAAACGGCTGAATGGCTGAAAAATATTTTTGTCTTTCCGGGAAAGGATAAATTATCAGGAACGTTCTCCTGCCACCGGATTAAGAAGCCAGTTCAATAAATCCTGATCGTGTAAAGTTCCAAGTCCAAGCATCAATTTGGTGATGGCCGCCTCGGTGGTCATATCACCTCCGCTTATGACCCCAATAGCGGCAAGTTCCCTGCTAGTTTCATATCGACCTTGTTGTACCATTCCACCGGGGCACTGTGAAACATTTACAATAATTATTCCTGAATTAATTGCTGAGGAAAGTAAATCTATAAACCACCTCGAAGTAGGTGCATTTCCGGAACCGAAGGTTTCAATAACCACACCTTTAATACCAGGGGCATTTAGAACAGCATTTACGGCAGCCGGAATGATGCCGGGAAAAATTTTCAGAATGCTTACGTCAGTACAGAATGTTTTTCTAGTAACGAGTGTAGCTGTTGATAAAGTGCCTATAGCAGCATTATTAAACTCAATTTTAACCCCAGCCCTTGCAAGGGGAGGATAATTTTCTGAATCAAAGGCATCGAAATGATTACTCTCGGCTTTTTTTGAACGATTGCCTCTCAGCAGCTGGTTACCAAAATAAATGCAAACCTCAGGGACGAAAGCACTTCCATCTTTTTGCGTGGAAGCAATTTCAAGTGCGGTTATAAGATTCTCCCTTGCATCACTTCGGGGGTGGGTTATTGAAAGTTGTGCTCCGGTAAAAATGACCGGCTTATTCAGGCCACTGAGCATAAAAGAAAGCGCTGAGGCTGTATAAGCCATCGTGTCGGTTCCATGAAGAATTACAAAACCATCCTGATTGTTATAATTTGATTCAATAATTTCTGTAAGCGTAATCCATTCTCGGGGTCCAATGTTCGATGAATCAACAGGTTCGTTAAATGAAATTACTGTTAACTCCAGCATCAGGTTGCGAAGAGTTGGCAAATGCTGAAGAATAAGAGAGAAATCAAATGGCTTAAGAGTTCCATGCATATCTGCAACCATTCCGGCAGTCCCGCCGGTGTAAACGATCATTACTCTTGCTCTGACAGGAAGCGGAGAGGCAGTATTGATGCTTATTTTTTGATACTCCATGATCAGGTTAATTTAAAAACCCTGAAGGCATTTTCGGTGGTGATGCGTACAAGTTCCTCTTTTTGAACTGCAAGCAGTTCTGCTACCCTGTCGCCTATAAGTCCAAGGTAGGCAGGTTCATTTCTTTTTCCCCGGTGCGGTACAGGGGCCAGGTATGGGCAATCGGTCTCAAGTACAAGTCGTGAAATATCCATACCGGGTAAAACATCATCAAGGCCTCCGTTTTTGAAAGTTACCACTCCACCAATTCCTATATAAAATCCCATTGAAATTACTTTTTCAAGCTGCTCACGGGTTCCTGTGAAGCAATGAAAAATTCCGGTGAGTCCGGTGCCGGCCAACGGCTGAAGTAAATTAATTGTTTCATCAATGGATGACCGGCAGTGGATGATGAGTGGCAATTCAAATTTTTTAGCCCATTCCGCCTGGATTTTAAAAGCTTCCTGCTGCTGTGGCCAAAAAGTTTTGTCGTGAAAGAGGTCTGTTCCCATTTCTCCAATGGCAATGAAGGTTCGTTTGTTCAGCCAGTTTTCAACTTCATATAATTCCTTTTCAAATTCACGGTCTACATGACAGGGGTGCAGACCCATCATTGGCTTACATACCGGAAACCGGAGTTCAGTTTCCAGCATATCATCAATGGTAGTGCGGTCAATATTAGGCATTGCAATAGTTGTAATTCCAAGTTCCAACGCTCGCTCTACAACCTCAGACCGGTCTGAATTAAATTGCTTTGAAAACAAATGTGCATGGGTATCAATCCACTTCATTACGATTGATTTTATTAATGGACCTGCAAAGATGATTAAGAATAGATTAATCGCGGGCCGTTACTAAAGATTTATCCGTGCCACCATATCAAGGAGTAGATTTTCGGAGAAGTTTTTGTCGGCATTTATACTCAAGGGCTGCAGGTTTTTGAGGCAGCCTTCAATGTTTTTGGCTGTTAGATCATTTTCGCTCAGGCGGGCAGCCCTTCCCATTTGGAGCATCTGCTCAGCAATGAATTTCTGTTCCGGTTGTCCTGGAGTAGGAATAAAAAGGACCTTACTTCCAGTCACCGCAAAGTCCATAAGACTTGTGTAGCCTGACCTGGCAATTATAAATTCTGAACTACAAATGATTTCCTGCATTTTTAAAGTCTCTGCATGAGGCAGTATGGTCAGGTCGTTTATCTGCTTTGGGGTATCGTCATAACCCGGCCTTCCGGTTATCAGAAGACAAGGACGTTTAAATTCTTTCAGAATCAGTTCAAGCCTTGATACGAGCCTATACCGCGACGGGTCAGGGCCGGAGATAATAGCAGTAATATAAAACTGCTTCTCGTTTATGGCGGGACATGACGAAAATCTTGAAAGGATTCCGATGTATTTGGGCGTTAGCCCTGAACAAACACTCATTACCCCGGAAAATCTATGGTCAGGGAAATCGGGTATCCAGACAGCATCAAATTTTTTTATGATCCGGGTATGTATGGCAGAGACCAATCTTCTAAAAGGTCTTAAAATTCCATTCAGCGGAATAGTCAGCTGGTGACAAATAAAAATGGATTGAATTTTTTTTGAATAGCAACCATATCGGTTATCGGAAATAACCAGACTGATGGCTTCGGAAGAAATGATTTGCTCAACAAGGTTTTGTTCCTTTTTTATCAATCGTAAAAATTTCGGAAAATCTGATATCAAGGCAGGAACAAGTAAAGCTTTATATTTTGAATAGCTGACATTATAACCCGGTAGTTCATAGGATTTCAAATTGGGAAATCCAGATTTAAGAAATTCAAGTGCTACGCCACTTGAAGCAATAACTACCTCATGGTGCCGGTCCGTCAACAACTGAATTATCCGACTGCTTCTTGCGGCATGTCCAAGACCCCAGTCCAGCACTGCAACAAGGATTTTTGCCATCAGCTTTTCAATTGAT
>JBMTCO010000062.1:0-14382 GCA_049430945.1 Cyclobacteriaceae bacterium | reverse complement strand
GATCCATCCGGAAAAAATCATCCAGGCAGGATGTCGGTACCCATTCATAAGTGACGTTCTTCCGGCAGCTATCAGGATTACTGCCAGCGCCACAGGAAGAATAAGGCCGTTTACGGCACCCGCAAGGAGAAGCAACTCTTTTGGTTTACCAATGCCGGCAAAAACCAAAGTGGAGATAATAATAAATCCTGAAATCCACCATCGCTCGTATTTCAAAATTGAAGGGTGGAAAGTTTTAAAGAAAGAGACTGAAGTATAGGCTGCACCTACTACGGATGAAATGGCCGCACTCCATAATATAACTCCAAAAAGTCTGAGCCCAGTTTTGCCTGCCGCTGATTCGAAAACCGTCGCAGCGGGATTATTTCTGTCAAGTGTGACTCCCGATGAAACAACACCAACTACGGCCAGGAAAAGAATGAATCGCATCATGCTGCTGATCATAATTCCCCTTGTTGCACTTTTATCAACCTCCCTTAGATTTTCAACTCCTGAAATACCGGCATCCAGAAGGCGGTGGGCGCCGGAAAAAGTAAGGTATCCTCCTACTGTGCCACCTACTATTGTAATAATGGCAGCAATAGATAGTTTTTCAGGAACAAATGTATGTCGGACCGCCTCCATAACAGGAGGGTTAGCAGCGAAGGCAATAAACAGTGCAAGGGCAATTTTTACAACACCAAGTACTTTGGTGAATCCGTCCAGCATGGATCCGATTTCTCTT
Organism: Cyclobacteriaceae bacterium; assembly: GCA_049430945.1. Taxonomy (GTDB): domain Bacteria; phylum Bacteroidota; class Bacteroidia; order Cytophagales; family Cyclobacteriaceae; genus ELB16-189. The sequence goes on along the minus strand of JBMTCO010000062.1, from coordinate 13,658 downwards.
GACCAAAACAATAAGAGCGCAAAAAGACAACTGACCCAGGCACCTGTTTCAAAGCTCCAGCCGGTCAAAACATTTAGTCCAAGTCCGCAGCCTGCAATATTTCCTATATTAAATGCAAATCCCCCGGCGACAATAAGCAGGCTTACCAGAAAACCGAGTCCAGGCAAAACCGCATTTGCAAGATCCTGAGCACGCATATTGCTCACCGTGAGAATGCGCCAGGTATTCAGCTGTGCACCCAGGTCGAGGAGCACAGACACCAGAATGACAAAGCCGAAGCTTGTCAGTAGTTGTTCGGTGTAAAAAGATGTCTGAGTTAAAAACCCCGGTCCTATAGAACTATTGGCCATCAAGAAGGCTGCACCAAGCCCGGCGCCGCCAAATCCTGCGAGAAAGGTTTTCTTTTTAACAATCTCACTCATAACGGATCTCAATTTTATTATCCCTCAGTTTGTTGAAAACAGAAATGGCATAGCCAACAGCATCCGGACCATCACCATGCAGGCAAATTGTATCAGCCTTTGGGAAAATTTTTTTTTCTTCAGCAACAATTCCTGAGCCATTTGCCAGATAAAGGGCCTGGAGCGCCGCCTGTTCAGCATTGCTAATTAGCGCACCGGGTAATGATCTTGGGGTGAGAGTACCATTCCGCCGGTAGGTGCGGTCTGAAAACACTTCATGATAAAAAGTAATTCCATAAGACCGGGCGGCGTCTGCCATCAGACTTCCTGAAAGTCCAAAAAGTATCAGAGCAGGATCAACTTCCAAAACCGCACTGCAAATAGCGTTCGAAAGGTTCAAATCGACTGCTGCCATATTATACAGCGCTCCATGCGGCTTAACATGACGGAGCTTGGCACCTTCCTGCCGGCATACCTGTTTCAAGATCAGGATTTGCTCTTTTACCAATTCCTTTACCTTAATGGGAGGAAGGTTCATATTAACTCTGCCGAAATTCGGCCTGTCTGGGAAGGAAGGATGCGCGCCGATAACTACACTATGCTGAACACATAATCCTATTACCCTTCGCATGGTAGGCTCATCGCCGGCGTGAAATCCACACGCAATGTTGGCTGAAGAAATGTAGGGCATTAGTTGCAACTCATTATCCATCCCCTCCCCCATATCGCAATTCAGATCGATTATCTTTTTTGATTCTTCCAAGGTAAATATTGGTTAAGCTGAAGCAAACAGGAGTTTTTGATTTCATTAAGCCGGCGACTTCTTTCCTCAGCAATCTGATAAGCAGTATCGGCGCAACACCATGTGAAACTAATATCTTTTTTTCTGTTAAACTGCACCAGACCCGGGAGGTCTGCGTGAATAACAGTTGCAATTCTTGGATACCCTCCGGTGGTCTGATGATCGGCCATTAAAACAATAAGTTGTCCATCCGGCAATAATTGGATGGTTCCGAAATCCACAGCCGATGAAACCATTTCAAGTCTATTAGTATTGATTAACGGGGGTCCTGTAAGCCTATAGCCCATCCTGTTGCTTTTCGCAGATATCCGAAACCTTCCTGAAACAAATGCCTCTTCAGCCGGTTCACCAATTTTTCCAGCTTCAGGCCCCCTTACACAGCAGATATGTTTATCCTGAAAATAGACTTCATGAATTTCTTTCTCAGAGATTTGCCAGTTCATATGATCTGAAAATAATTGTTGGTCTTCGGCTGATAATTGCTGCTCCTGTAAACTGACAAGCAGATCATCCTTTTTTAATAACCTCCCGTTCAATCCTCCCATGGATGCAGCAAGGCTGGTGGTTTTACTGTTAAGCCATTCCTGAGCATTCCAGCCATTATTCACGCAAATATATCCGCAGATTGAATCGCCATTTGTAATAATTTTCAGAGTTGACTTTGGCGGTATCAGAAAAGGTTTCCAGGCTGAGATGATTTTCTCATTCACCAGGACAGAAAGTCCGGGACCGGTGACAGCAACAAGTGCTGAATCTTCAAAGTAAATTTCAGGAGCAGGCAGAAAAAATTCAATAGCAGGAGCAGGTACGGCGTTACCTGCAAGAAAATTGCCTGTCATAAATGCAAAAATGTCCATTGGGCCCGAAGGACCAATTCCAAGTGCCCTTGCACCACTACGACCTTCATCCACAATCAGTGCGTGTAACCCAGGGTTGCGGACAATTGCCTTCATTCGGAAAGATTTTGATAATCGGATTTTTCAATAGCAAAGAATCTGACCTTGTCGCCGGGTTTTAATAAAAAAGGACTTGTCCTTCCGGGATCAAATATTTTTATAGGTGTTACCCCAATTAACTGCCAGCCACCGGGAGAGTCAATCGGATAGATCCCGGTTTGGTTCCCTGCGATTCCAACGGATCCTGCAGGCACCTTTAATCTCGGAGTAGCAAGTCTGGGTGCGGCAATGCGGTCGCTCACCATCCCCATGTATGCAAATCCCGGAAGAAAACCCAGCATAAAAACATTGTAATCACAGCCAGTGTGGATTTCCACCAGCTCATTAGTGCTTATTCCCTTCATCATGGCCAGTGTATGGAGGTCAGGTCCGTTATAGATCACAGGAATCCGGACCGGAGGTATGGCGCATTCGGTACTGTGATCCATCTGTAATTCAGTAAAAGGACGGAGGATTTTTTTTACTGCCTCAAAGGGGTTAGTCTCCGGGAATCTTCTTGATATTAAACTGCTGTCAAAAAACACTGCCAGTGAATCATATGCCGGGACAGTATCCAGTAGCCCTTCAAAAGGATTTTGACGAATCAGTACGTCAGTATTGTGAACAAGCCTGTTAATTTCAGAAATAATTCCTGAGCCCCAATCCAGAAGGATTGCACCCTCGCTCAGATATCTGATCACCGGTGTTACTGCCATTTTCATAACAAAACTAACCGAATTCAGCAATGGGTATGCAATCGATATAGTGCATTTAAAAATCCCGTTTATAAATTATGCAAATCTGATTTCATCGTATTGGAGTAACTTTACCTGAGTTTTTTCGTCTTTAGTCTGGTTAACCCTTATTATAGTTATGAAGCCTTTACAGATCGCAATGCTTACCGATTTTTCACCTTTATCGGAAGTAGCTTTGCAATTCGGCGCACGCATGTCACAGAATATTGATGCGGAATACACAATTATAAATGTTGTTCGACTTGACGGATTACCAAAAAGCAACATAAGGATGAAAACCATTGAAAAATCCATCCATGAAATCGCATTGCTGGAGGGGGAGCAATTGGTTGAAAAGATTAGGAAGCTCACTAAATCAGGTACTAAAATTCATTTCAAAGCCCTGAAAGGACACACTGTCGGAGATGCTATTCACAGGTACACTGTTAAGCATAAGGTGGACCTGGTGGTGCTGGGCAGTCAGGGCGCAAGCTCATTAAAAAAACTCAGGCTGGGTGGAACTGCGGTTTCAGTCATTGAGATGAGTAAAGCTCCTGTTCTGGCTGTTCCTAAATTCGCCGGAGTCTGGAGTTTTAAAAATGTTGTCTATGCATCAGATCTTACCAATGTGGAGCGGGAACTGGAGACGATTATTCCTTTTGCAAGGCAGTTCAATTCCAGAATACGAATGGTCCATGTTGTACCTGCTGTGGACAAAAGAATGGAATTAAGACGGCAGTGGGTTGAGCGTAAAATTCAGGAAGCGAAATATTCTGAGATTACTTTTGACCTGCTTATTGATGACAACATACCGGAGGCAATTGATAAGTTTATTCGAGAGCACAAAGTGGATGTATTGACCACCTTTACCCATGAGTTGAGTTTATATGATAAACTCTTCGGGCTGAGCGTCACGCGCACCATCGCTTATCAGGGCAATATCCCGCTGCTTGCATTCAAGCGGCGCGGAAAGAAAAAATAGAAATATCAGAATTCTGCATTTCCCGGAAAACGCGGGAATGGAATCACATCGCGGATGTTGGTCATTCCGGTTACAAACTGAATCAGACGTTCAAAACCAAGACCAAAACCACTATGGGGTGCTGAACCAAACTTCCGCAGTTCAAGGTACCACCATAAATCCTTTACCGGCATATTCAGTTCTTCAACGCGGCGCTGAAGTCTCTCAAGACGTTCTTCCCGCTGTGAGCCCCCGATAATTTCTCCGATGCCGGGGAATAAAACATCCATGGCTGCAACTGTTTTTCCGTCTTCATTTTGCCGCATATAAAAAGATTTGATGGCAGCTGGATAATTATAAAGTATGACTGGCTTTTTGAAATGCTTTTCAACCAGATATCGTTCATGCTCCGACTGGAGGTCAGCACCCCAGGCATCAATCAGATACTGAAATTTCTTTTTCTTATTGGGGGTAGACTGGCGAAGCAATTCAATGGCCTCTGTATATGACAAGCGCTCAAAATCATTTTCAGTAACAAACTTCAAACGATCAATTAATCCCAGTTCGCTTCGCTGGTCCTGCGGTTTTACAGCTTCTTCCTCCGCTGCACGCTTATGAAGAAACTCAAGATCTTCCTGACAATTTTCGAGGGCATACTTACACAGATGTTGCAGGAAATCCTGAGCCAGTTTCATATTGTCCTCCAGGTCATAAAATGCCATTTCAGGTTCAATCATCCAGAACTCTGCCAGATGCCGCGTGGTATTTGAGTTCTCTGCCCGAAATGTAGGACCAAAAGTATAAATGTCACCAAGTGCAAGCGCATATGTCTCTCCTTCGAGCTGTCCTGAAACCGTAAGGTTGGTTTCTCTCCCGAAAAAATCTTTTGAAAAATCTATACGGCCGTTTTCATCTTTCTCCGGGTTGTTCAGGTCAACAGTTGTTACTCTGAACATATCACCAGCTCCTTCTGCGTCAGAGCCTGTAATTACAGGAGTATGTATGTAAAAAAATCCACGCTCATTGAAAAATTTATGAACTGCAAAAGCCATGGCGTGCCGTACCCGCATTACAGCGCTGATGGTGTTGGTGCGTCCCCGCAGGTGGGCAATCTCACGAAGGAACTCAAGAGAATGCCGCTTTGGTTGCAGAGGAAATTTTTCAGGGTCGCTATCGCCCAGTATCTCAAGGCCCGTAACTGCAAGCTCTACTGCCTGACCCTTTGCAGGTGAAGGAATCAGATTCCCGGTAACTGACAGGCAAGCACCGGTGGTAATTCTTCGCAGCAGGTCATCGGGAAAAGATCCCAGGGTCACCACAGCCTGAAGATTCTGAATGGTAGATCCATCATTTAGTGAAATAAATTGATTATTTCTGAAAGTCCTTACCCAGCCCATGGCAGTTACCTCCTGCCTGTCCGGAGTGGTGCGGAGCAGTTCCGCGATTTTTATTCTGTTCATGTACTTTTAGCCGACCTGGATATAACCTGATCAGGCGGCAAAAATAAAAAAAGGCAGGACTAACGATCCAATAATCGGTCGTGCAAAATCAGCAGGCAGTTTATTTATTTAATTTTGCAGCACATCATCCCATGCAGAAACTCGGATTAAATCAACAACTTCAGCAAAAGCTGTCTCCGCAGCAGATACAGTTTATTAAACTGCTGCAGGTTCCGACTGCAGAGCTGGAGAGCAGGATTGAGGAAGAAATTGAATCAAATCCGGCACTGGAGGAAGGTCCTGATGAATTACCGGATAAAGAAAAAACCGAAGAGGAGCAGGAACCTATGTCCGAGTCTGATCAGGAAGGTCCCGACCTTAGCGAATACCTCAGGGATGACGACTATAACTCTTATAAAACCCAGACGGATAATGGTGATGATGAAGTGGATGACAGAGAATTGCCGATTGCAACTTATTCATCACTCCATGAAAGCCTGATGGCCCAGCTTGGATTTCTCGGGCTTGACGAAAGGAGATACCAAATTGGTAGCCAACTGATAGGTAGCATCGAAGGTGATGGTTATATACGTCGTCCGCTGGAGTCCATCGTAAATGACCTGGCCTTTTCTCAGGGTATTGAAACAACAGAGGAAGAGGCAGAGGAAATTTTAAAACAAATTCACGCGTTTGATCCAGCAGGTATTGCAGCCCGGGACCTTCGAGAATGTCTCTTGCTGCAACTGGAACGCATGGATGACGGCAGAGATGTGGACGTTATTGTTGCGCGGAAAATATTGAAGGAATGCTATGAGGAGTTTACCCGAAAACATTACGATAAAATCCAGAAAAAACTGGACCTCGATGATGAAGATTACATCAGGGATGCTATTGACCTGATCATTCATTTAAATCCCAAACCCGGAGGTGATCCCACAGCGCTTTCAGAAAAAACTCAGGCTGTTATTCCCGATTTCATGGTCAGTAACAGCAATGGAAAACTTGAAGTGGCGCTAAACTCAAGAAATGCGCCGGAGCTGCGGGTTAGTCAGTCTTATATTGATATGTTCAAAGCATATGATAAGAGTAATAAAAAAGATAAAAAATTAAGGGAGGCCGTCAGTTTTGTAAAACAAAAGCTTGATTCTGCCAAATGGTTTATTGATGCAATCAGACAACGACAGATTACACTCTTAAATACCATGCAGGCCATCGTTGAATTTCAGCAAGACTACTTTCTGGAGGGTGATGAGTCAAAGCTGCGGCCCATGATTCTGAAGGATATTGCCGTTAAAATCGGAATGGATATTTCGACAGTGAGCAGGGTCGCAAGCAGTAAATTCGTTCAAACAGATTTTGGTGTTTTTCAGCTCAAGTACTTCTTCTCAGAAGGAATCAGCACAGATTCAGGTGAAGAAGTCAGTAGCCGCGGAGTAAAACAGGCCATCCGGGAGCTGATTGACGGTGAGGACAAAAAGAAGCCCTTGTCCGATGATAAACTGGAAGAACTTCTTAATGCCAAAGGATTTAATATAGCAAGACGAACAGTTGCAAAATATCGTGAGCAACTCAACATCCCGGTTGCGCGCCTGCGCAGGGAACTGAAATGATCAGAATACTTTCAAGGTTGATTTCTGTAATCATGCATCCGCTATGGATGCCTTTTTTCCTTTTTATTTGTCTGACAAAATTTCCTCCATCATTTACTGAAAATGAAATACGGGGCTATGCACTTTCTTTGATCGTGTTATTATTAACAGGAGTTTTACCTGCCTTTAATCTGATTCTTTTCAGAATCCTTGGTACCATTCCCGATTTAGCACTGGCGCAGCAAAAAGACCGAACCATGCCCTTCATGTTCATAACAATGGTTTACGCGGGATCGGCATATCTTTTTTACCAACAATATCCGATTTCATGGGCCTTTAAATTATTGTTGCTCACTGCTTCGGCTTCAATGGCAGGTACGTTAATCACTTTATGGTTTAAAATAAGTATTCATGCACTGGCCATTTCGGGCGTTACAGCAATCATTGTGTTTACAGAAATGATCGATGGGGAAGGTTTACTGTTTATGCCTTCTATTTCTGCGGTTGTACTGAGTGGCGTAGTAATGAGTGCGAGGTTATGGCTTGAAGCCCATACCCTCGGGGAGGTCCTTGCAGGGGCAGTAACCGGAGCAATGATTACCACAATAGGAATGACTATCCTTTTCTGATTTTTTTTCGCTGACCGATGTATAATGAGGCCAGCACCAGAACAGTTCCTGCAATTGTGAGTTCCGTGAAAGGTTCATTCAACATTATTGTTGAGACCACTTGGCCAAAAATAGGACAGAGGAACAGCCAGAGGGAAGCCTTTACAGGGTCTATTTTAAGTAACCACAACCAGAGTTGAACAGAGACTACAGAAACAGGAAAAATCAGCCATAATTCTGATAACCAGAAAGTGAGATCCATTTTGTTTTCTCCTTCATGGAGGAAAACCATAAATGGTGAGAGCATCAGCCCTCCAAGAAATACCTGCCATGCATTAATGGCAAGCCTTGAAAGCTTCCATTCAACTGAACTGTAGTAAACAGAGCCAAAAGAATAGGTCAGCATACAAAGTCCCAGAAGCAACAATCCGGTAATTGTAACATGGTCTCCTGCTATCAGCGGGTAAACGGCCACAGAAACACCTGTTATTCCGATGACTATACTGAGCCATTCATCACCGCTAACCTTTCTGTTTAAAATAAATGCCGACATAATGCTTATGAGAAGCGGATTCAACGCAATTGCAAGGGAGGTGATACCCGCTGTAACATACTGCAGGGCCAGAATAAAAATACCGAGGTAAAGGGTGGTATTGAACAATCCGAATATTGCAAGTGGCCTCCACTCACTCCTTAACGGAAATCGTTCTCCGGAAACAAGCATAGCAAAAAGCAACATGATACCTCCCGCAAGCAAAAACCTGATGGTAAATAAAAATAAAGGCTCTGCAGACCTGAGGCCAAACTTTCCTGCAGTAGATGCTGAAGCCCACAGAAAGGAAAACAGGACTCCTATGAGAACCTTTTTAAGTAATGCAGGCAAGCTTAAATATTTTGAAATCCGTTCAATATAAGACTCAAAATCGAATTATCATTTTTATTTTCTATGAATAAAAAAACAAGGATTTAAGAAAAAGCAAAACAATCCAAACCATGACAAGGACAAAACCTTCTCTTCTTGAAATACCATTCAATAAAACGACTACCGCAATCAAAGAAATTCCAAACAACCCGGTTAAATCATAAAGCAGCCATGATCTTTGTATCTCCAATGGGCTTATCAAAGCAGCGAGACCTGCCGGCAACAACATATCCAGAATATTACTACCAATGATATTGGATACTGCCAGTTCAGGATTTTTTTGAATGCCGGCGCCTGTTGAAACAGCAATTTCCGGCAAACTGGTTCCGGCACCTACAAGAATTAATCCTGCAACAGATTGAGAAATATTAAATTTTTCAGAAAGTAATAAGACCTCGGAAACCAAAAGATCTGCAGAAAAAAGAAGCATCAACAAACCCAAAATCAGGGTTGAAAATAATTTCAAGGCCTGATTGAATGGCACTCTAGATTTTGATTCAGTTTTCTCCGCCCCGGAGGTAATCAACTGAAAGAAGAAAACCAGGTAAGTAATAATCAAAATAATACCTTCAGATTTATTTAAAATTCCGTCCCAGGTGAAGAGGCCAAATAAAATCACAGAGCCAAGTAGATACACGAAATTTCTGCGATGCCCCAGGAATCTGACTCTGGTACCCGTAATGATGCCAATTAATCCTAATGCAAGCCCAATCTGGGTCGCACAACTGCCAATGATGTTGCCAAAAATTAAACCTGACGTATCGGTGCCGGACTTTTTCAAGAGGGCGGCATCAATTGTTACTGCTATCTCCGGCAGGTCTGTTCCAAAGGCAAGTATGGCAAGACCGATAAATTTTTCGGACCATCCAAAGTATTCTGCAAACCCTGCAGCAGAAAACAGTATCCACCTTGTTCCCAGCCAAACTCCGGCCAGGCCGGCAAGTATTAAGATGATTATCATTAAAAAATTCCAGTCTTACATATCAATGTAAAAGCTGAAAAAAGAAAAACTTAAATCATCTTCAAATGATTTCCACAATAGACATTGAACCTTTTGTCACGCACAAATCCGAATACTGTCATGCTGAGGCTCTCTGCAAGTTCAATGGCAAGACCTGAAGGGGCGCCCACTCCTGCCACTGCCGGTATTCCTGCCATAGCAGCTTTCTGAATCAGTTCAAAACTGATTCTTCCGCTTAGCATTAAAATATAATTCCCTTTGGGTAATATTTTATTTTTCAAACCGGCTCCAATAACCTTATCGGTTGCATTGTGACGCCCCACATCTTCCCGAACCAGAATTGAATTGCCCGCTTCATCAAACAATCCTGCTGCATGAAGACCTCCGGTTAAATCAAAAAGACTTTGAGAAGACCTCAGTTTTTCAGGCAGCTGCAGAAGTGTTTCCGGTGAAATCCGGAACGCCGACTGAACGGGGCTACAGTTAAGCCTGACTGAATCAATGGAGGCTTTTCCGCAAACTCCACAGGAAGAAGTGGTGTAAAAATTTCTCTCTGTTTTATTTATTTCCGGTTTATATCCAGGAACCAGCTTTACAAGAACAATATTTTTATTGAGGTCAACAAGCAACCCTGAAACCAGAAATTCAACAGAACTAACCTGCTCCCTGCTGCTTATAATACCTTCTGTAAACAGGAATCCTATTGCCAGTTCCTCATCATGACCCGGTGTACGCATGGTTACTGAAATGCTTTTTTGAATTCGTTCATCAGCAAAACCAGTTTCGATTCTAATTTCAACAGGCTCCTCCGACACTACCTGTTCATTGCGATGAGAGAACGATCCATTACTGAAAACAGTGCAATTGAAATTTTTTGATCTTTTGTCCATCGGGATAAACCATTAATTTTTCCGTCGTCTTTAAAATAGATTTCCGTAACGAGTGCTATTCACCAATATGTGAGTATCTGATCCCACATGATTTACGGATTCTGTCAAGAGTCTCCATCAGTAAAAGTGATGAGTCAAGTGACCATAACGGGCTTTCAGTAAGTCCATTTTGCAGACACTCCTGAACATGCCTGGCTTCAAATTGATAACCAAAACCCTGCTCCCGGTGAACTGAAATTTCCTCCTCCCGGCTATCGCCTGAAGAAACAAAGATTCTTGATGTTGAATTGTGAAACCGATTTGTCAGACGAATTCTTCCATCTGTTCCGCTTATAACCGCTTCCACAGGGGTATCTGAGCAAAAAGAAGCACTCAAAGTAGCCAACACTCCGTGCTTAAATCTTAACCCACAAACAATTTGCTTGTCAACTCCGGTTTCATAGGGTGCCATTACTGCACTTACCTCATCAGGACGGCCCAATAAACTAATTGCCATAAAAACCGGATAAATCCCTATATCCAGCAGCGCGCCGCCGCCAAGCAGGGGATCAAATAATCTGGGTGCAGGAGGTTCAGATGCCTTAAACCCAAAATCAGCTGTGACCATTTTGATTTCCCCGATCCTGCCGGATCGGATTATCTCCAGAAGGGCAGAATACTGAGGTAAAAATCTTGTCCAGAATGCCTCCATCAGAAAAACTGAGGAATCACGGGAAAATTGAATCATCTCAGTCAATTGTGCGAGATTCAATGCAAATGCTTTTTCGCAAAGAACTGATTTACCATGTCTCAGGCACAGCATCACGTGCTCATAGTGAAACCCATGTGGGGTTGCTACATAAATAACATCCACATCGGATTTACAGAGTACGGCGTAGGAATTGTAAGAATGAAGAAACCCGTATTGTTTTGCAAAATTGGCTGCCCTTCCGGCATCAGTGGATGCCACTGCAAACAGCTCTGCTCCATCCACCAGTCTAAGGTCTGAGGAAAACTTTCCAGCAATTTTACCACAACCGAGTATTCCCCATTTGATTTTTTTCATGATGAGTCAAAGACTTCAAGATACTACTTTTGAATTGTGAAGGAAAGTACTTTCAGATTCAAAGAGTTTGAGGTCAAACAAAATGATGCTGTCCATAAGGTTGGTACAGATGGTGTACTGATTGGAGCATGGGCAACCACTGACCCTGCGGATCAACACATCCTTGATATCGGAACAGGAACCGGACTGATTGCCCTGATGCTTGCACGAAGGTCAGCAGCGATCATTCACGCAGTTGAACCGGATGCGGATGCATTTGAACTCGCCCAAGGAAATTTTTCTGCCTCCCCTGATGCAGAACGAATTAAATTTTATCAGGCCAGGCTTCAGGAATTTAAAACAGATTTAAAATTTGATCGGATTGTAACAAATCCACCATTTTTTCATAACCGGCTTCAGCCACCGGACCAAAGCAGAAAAATGCAGCGTCACACTGAAACTTTATCCTTTTCCGACCTTGCTGCTCACGTTACCCTTCTGCTTAAAGATTCAGGAAGTTTTTCTGTGATCCTTCCTGCAGAAGAAAGCAGGGTGGCCATACCAATATTTTTAAAAAATGGTCTTTTTGAATCTAGAATTACAAATATCAGGTCCAGTCCCGGCAAACCTTTCATCAGATACCTCATTGAATTCACCCGAAATCCTTCTGCAGTCAACAAAAATCAGTTAACCCTATTTACTGAAACAGGGCAAAAAAGCGCTGAATATGCCTTATTAACGCATAATTTTTACCTGTGAAGTCGGGCTTTTCAAAGCCGGAGATCCTGCTTCAGGTACTGGAACAGGCAACTCATAAGGCTTATATGGCTGACTATCAGTATTCTTTGTTTTTTTAAATAAATGTTTAAACATATATTATACTTTTGCCATTCATTTCTACTAAAACAATTCAAATGAAAAACACATTTCTTTCTTTGACACTGGTTGTGGCAGCCTTTTCGGCAAGTTCACAGACAAACTGGACTTTTGATAAATCACATTCCAACATTGGGTTTACAGTCACGCACATGGTGATTGCAGAAGTTTCAGGATCATTCAAGGATGCTGATATGAAAGTAACGAGCACCTCTGAAGACTTTAACGGAGCCAGCATCGAGTTCACTGCAAAAGTTGGATCTATTGATACCCAAAATGAAAACCGGGACAATCATCTGAAAGGGGATGACTTTTTCAATGCAGAAAAATTCCCGGAAATTAAGTTTGTAGGGAAGCTGGTGAAAAAAGACAACAGCTACTCAGCTGATGGAAAACTGACTTTAAGGGATGTAACAAAAGATGTTTCTTTTCCTGTAAAGTATATGGGAACAATAAAAACCGCGCAGTTCACCAAGGCAGGCTTTAAACTTAACGGCACCATCAACCGTTTCGACTACAACCTGAAGTGGGATCGCAAACTGGAAACAGGCGGTTTGGTTGTCGGACAGGATGTTCAATTATCAGCGAACATCGAGCTTAACCTGGCTAAATAAATACCTGATACTTAACAACAAAAAAGGCTGCAATTATTGGCAGCCTTTTTTGTTTGGAAATAAATTCTACCAATAAATGGTATAGAGTGCAGCAAGGACACCCATAACAAGGATTGATCCAATTGCAAATCCCTGAGACATTCTGAACATTTCTTTTTCAACAATGACCTCACCCTCCCCTTCTTTTCTGGGGCGAACGAGACTGATAACAATCATAATTGCAACAAGGATCAGAAATACGTAACCCATTCGATGCAGGAATGGTAACTCTGGATACCAGGCATTAAAGCCTATGCCAAGTGGGATGGTACACAATGCTGCGACCAGGGCTGAAAAACCTGATGCGCCACGCCAGAACATTCCAAGCATAAAAATTGCAATTACTCCCGGGGAGATAAGACCCGTAAAATCCTGAATGAACTGGAAAGCCTGGTCAAAACGTTTTAACTGAGGAGCAGTAAATATGGCAATAATCATGGCCACAATCACCACAATTTTTCCAGCGCGTACCATATTGTGTTCAGAAGCATTCCGATTGAAATATTTTTTATAGAGGTCAAATACAAAAATGGTGCTAATACTGTTGGCTTTTCCTGCAAGGGATGCAACAATAGCAGCAGTGAGCGCTGCAAATGACAATCCCTTTAACCCTACTGGAAGCAGATTCAGCAAAACAGGATAAGCTTTGTCAGAACGAACGACATCTTTCATGGAACCATCCGGCATTTCAATACTAACCATCATTTCGGATTGGAAGATCCCGTTTTTCCACAATACATAAGCAGCGATTCCGGGCAGTACAACAATAACAGGCATAAGTAATTTTAAAAATGCTGCAAATAATAATCCCTTTCTGGCTGTGGGTAAATCTGCACCAAGCGCACGCTGAGTAATATACTGGT
>JBMTCO010000061.1:0-14739 GCA_049430945.1 Cyclobacteriaceae bacterium | reverse complement strand
AGTTCAGGACCGGAATGTTAACCGAACGCCAGCGATTGTCCTCACCGGAAGACAAATCAGACATTGAAAATACTGCCCTGATAAACTTATAGTTTGTATCCGGATCTGTCACATTATTAAAGATCACCAGAGTCATATAAAATGCCAGAGAGAAGGCGATAATGATCTTCATTAGTCGTAACTTCATAGATTAATTTTTTCACAAATAAAGTTAAAATCTGCAGCGAATGCCTGATTCCTATGTAATTCCTCGTGGCAGCAGACCATCACATTTCTTTCTGCAAAGCATCGTATTACTGGTAACCTCTCTTGTCATTTTATCCTGCACGCCCGAAAAACATCCGATTACCGGATTCAGGAACGATGGGAGGCCATCGCAAGCCGCCTTGACAGAGTGGCAACAAGGCAGATTCTCCATGTTCATACACTTTGGTCTTTACTCCCTCGCAGGTGGCGTGTGGAATAACCAACCGGTTACAATCGGTTACAGCGAACAGATCAGATCGCACGGAAAAATTTCAAAAGAAGAATACAGAAAACTTGCAGGTAAATTCAATCCTGCCAAATGGAATCCGGACTCGGTAGTACTTCTGGCAAAAGCAGCCGGGATGAAATCAGTTATCATTACGGCCAAACATCATGATGGCTTTGCGCTGTTCAAAACCAGATTTTCAAAGTTCAATATCGCTGACGGCACGCCATACAAAGCAGATCTTTTATTGGGCCTGGCAGATGCATGCCAAAGGCATGGACTTAAATTCGGAGTCTATTTCTCGCTTATAGACTGGGACTATGAAGGAGCAGCACCACCCTCAAATCACAACAGCGACTCTATTTCTGCGTCCCATCACTTCCTGAATATGGGGCAGATTGAAGAACTGCTCACAGGCTATGGAAAAATTTCAGAGCTGTGGTTTGACATGGGAAAACCTACAGTTGAACAAAGTCGTGAACTTGCAGCCTTGGTAAGAAAACTTCAACCGCAATGTATGATCAGCGGCAGGATCTGGAATGATATGGGTGACTTTGCTGTAATGAATGATAATGCTTCCCCAAATTTCAGAATGGGCCAGCCCTGGCAAACACCTGCATCTATGTTTGATGAAACATGGGGCTATCGTTCCTGGCAAGTCAGAAATGATCCGCAGGAAAAAGCAACTGAGAAATTAAGGAGCCTGATACGATCGGTTGCAAATGGAGGAAACTATCTGCTTAACATCGGACCAATGGGCGATGGCTCAGTGGTACCATTTGAAAAGGCTGTGCTGTTGAAAATGGGAGAATGGATAAACAGCAATTATGATGCGGTGATGAATGCAAAAGCAACCGACGCTCCTGAACAATACTGGGGAGTACTAACCGAAGCAAACAATAAAATATTTCTCTTCCTGCTGAATCCTCCTGCAGATAACAGGATTACAATCAAAGGACTGCGTTCCGGTATTTCCAGGGTTTACATACCTTCATTCAAAGAAGCGCACTTCAGGATAGTCGGAAAAAACCCTGAACCGGTCATTGAATTCAACCGGACCGAATTACAAAACATTCCCCTTCCTGTTTTAACTGTGGAACTTAAAAATAAAGCTGTATTTGAACCGGCTGAAATAATCGAAGAGCCTTCATCAGGAGCACTACAACTGAATGTCAACAACGCGGTTTTATACCATAGCTATTCCGGAAAAGACTATTATTCAACCGTACCTTCAGTAATCAAAATGGAATGGAACATCCGGCTAAAAGATGATCGTTCTTCAGCATTCAATTTTATAATTCCTGAAAACCGGGAGGTTTCAAAATTTTTTATTTCTGTCAATGAAAATGAGTGGATGGTGGATCCTGGATTAAAAAATATAACCCTTCCGGAAATCAGGATGAATAAGGGAGTCAATAAAATTATCGTCAGACCTGAAGATCAGTCTAATCCACACCATGATCAGGGTCTGGTATTTTTAAATATCACAATCCGGTAAAAAACCCGGAAGATAATCTGCCCACGCTCTTTAATGCCGGATCCTTTCCTGCTCTCATTAGAAGAGTCGGCTACTGCGCGTCATTTAAAATCCAGCCACCTGTGAATCAAACCCGCTCAGCACTTTTTCAAGTACAACAAACCTGAGAGGTTTTTTAGGTAGTCCGAAAACCGGGTTGGTATTCGTAAAGGGTCGCTCCTCACCTGTTGGCATAAACCCATTGCGACCATACCAGGCAATAAGTTCAGCACGGTCAGAGATAACGGTCATATAAATACTCTTGCAACCCTGTGCACGTGCAATTTTATCGGCAGCAGCAAGCATTTGCTTACCAACACCTTTCGCCTGAAGGGTCGGCTCAACAGTGAGCATTCCAAGATAAAGCTTTTTATAGTGCGTAGCGAGTTCAACACATGCGATGATCTTCCCTTCCTCCACCCCTTTTAAGACTACTGTCGCCTCGCGCTGCATCACAAGTCTCAACTCATGCGCATCAATCCTGCTGCCGCCCAATAAGTCTACCTCCGAGGTCCATCCCTGCCGGGAATATTCCCCGCGATAACCGGAATTAACAAGCGCCGCAATAGCCTCCGCATCATTTTCGGTGGCAGTTAATATCTCCATCGTGTTCCGTTATCTTCTTCCAAAAGGATTCATTGCCTGCATGGGGTTGCGGCCGGGACCCATTTTATTCACGGTCTTCATCATCTTGCGCATCTGATCAAACTGTTTCAGCAACTGATTGATCTCGGCCACCGAACGACCACTACCTCTGGAGATGCGGTTCTTCCTGCTCGGGTTGATCAGATCAGGATTCTGTCGCTCCTGCATGGTCATAGAACGAATGATCGCTTCTACCGGCTTAAAGGAGTTATCGTCAAGATCCACATCCTTCATAGCCTTACCCATCCCGGGGATCATGCCAAGGAGATCTTTCATGTTACCCATCTTCTTGATCTGCTCAAGCTGAGAAAGAAAGTCATTGAGGTCAAACTGATTTTTCCTGAGTTTCTTGTTGAGACGCTCGGCTTCTTCCTCATCAAAAGTTTGCTGGGCCTTTTCAACAAGACTGACCACATCACCCATTCCCAAAATCCTTCCGGCCATACGATCCGGATAAAACCGGTCAATGGCATCCATCTTCTCTCCTGAGCTTATAAACTTGATAGGCTTCTCTACAACTCTTCTTACAGAAAGCGCCGCACCACCGCGGGTGTCACCATCCATTTTGGTGAGCACAACCCCGTCAAAATTCAACCTGTCATTAAAGGCCTTCGCAGTATTGACTGCATCCTGTCCGGTCATGGCATCCACAACAAACAATGTCTCCGACGGATTCAGCGCCTGTTTAACGCGCGTAATCTCATCCATCATCTCTTCATCAATGGCAAGACGACCGGCGGTATCCACAATCACAACCCTGAGATTGTTTGCGCGCGCATGAGCAAGTGCCGCTTTCGCAATGGCAACTGCATCTTTGTTTTCAGGTTCCGCATACACTTCAACACCAACCTGCTGTCCGAGAACCTTCAGCTGATCAATGGCCGCAGGGCGGTAAATATCACATGCCGCAAGCAAAACCGAACGACCCTGCTTTTTAAGATAGGATGCCAACTTTCCGCTGAAAGTGGTCTTACCTGAGCCCTGCAGACCTGCGATCAACACAACTGCCGGATTACCCTCAATACGAATGTCTTCACTGCTGCCGCCCATCAGCCTGGTCAGCTCATCACTGGTAACTTTTACCATCAGCTGCCCCGGCGAAATGGCCGTAAGCACATTCATGCCCATCGCCTTCAGCCGGATCTCATCGGTCACTTCCTTGGCAACCTTGAAATTGACATCGGCATCAATCAGCGCCTTCCGGATTTCCTTGACGGTGGAGGCGACATTGATCTCAGTGATCTTTCCCTGACCGCGAAGGGTCTGGAATGCTTTTTCAAGCTTTAAACTCAGATTATCAAACATGTTTGGCGATTTATCCTCAACGGGGAGGCAAATTTATACCCACCGGCCACGGCTTCCAAATCATTGAAATGCATTTGTAACGGCCTTTTCAATCCAGAAAGCAGGTTGTGAAATGGATTCTTCCGGACTGCCTGCAATTTCGGATAGCGAAATCACCTGTGCAGCACCAAGATTATCCAATGCTTCCGGACCAAGCTCGTTTATCCCGCAAATGATCCACAAGGGCTTATGATGCTTTTTGCACAACGAAGAAATCCCGCTGACCACTTTTCCCTGAAGACTCTGATGATCCAGTTTTCCTTCACCGGTAATAACCAGATCAGCGCTTAAAATTTTTTCTTCCAAATCAGAGGCACGGATAACATAATGAATGCCCTGCTCGGGTACAGCATTCAGAAAATACATCGCTCCGGCACCCATACCTCCGCCGGCGCCCGCTCCCGGAATCTTGTCAAATGATTTACCGGAAAGTTGAGAGATGACCTTGTCTATATGAATGAGTCCCTCATCAAGCTTTATTACAGAATTTTTATCCGCACCTTTCTGTGGACCAAAGGTAAACGCAGCACCATACGGACCTGTAAGCGGATTGGTAACATCACTGATCACTGTAAATTCTGAGCACTTCAGTAAGGGATGAACTGCTTCACCTGAAATACTCCTGATATTTTTAAGTGTGCCGCCTGAAGGAATAAATTCTTCTCCGGCAGAATCAAAAAATTTCCAGCCAAGCGCGGCGGCCATACCCGCGCCTCCGTCATTGGTTGCACTGCCGCCACAACCCAGAACAACTTTAACTGCTCCGCTTTCAAGCGCACGCAGAACCAGTTCACCAGTGCCATAAGTATTTGTAACCTCCGGATTGTACTCTTCCCTTTTCAATCGCCACAATCCTGAAGCCTGCGACATTTCAATAAAAGCTGTCCTTCCGTTTGGTGAAAGTCCGAAGGATGCTTCAACAGGTCGCATCAGCGGATCATGAACCTGAGCAGTTATTATATTTCCTCCGCAAAGATTTGTGAGGATAGAACCTGTGCCCTCACCTCCATCGGCCAGCGGACATACTTCTGTTTCAACTCCAAAAGGTTGCAAAGCATTTTGAATACAAGCTGCAACTTCAAATGCGGAGAGTCCGGATTTAAATTTATCCGGAGCAATCAGGACTTTCATCTTATCGGAATGAATGGAAATGCGCGACCTGAAGAACATAGTCCTGCACCCGGTGGCAGTTCAAGAAATCCTGAAATATGCCGCAGATTTGCAAAATCACCTGATCCCCCTCCGGGCACAGGCATTGCCCTGAGTACACCGTCAGTTCGATGAACCCGGACCTGCAAAAAGTGCGTAAGTGGTAAATCAGAAACAAAATCCTTGTCAAGAACAGCTGAAAAATTTTCTGTCGCTGCATTCATCGAACAGAGTAACCAGGGACGGATATATTTATACAGACAAAGAAAGACAGAGACCGGATTTCCGGGCAAGGCAAAGACAATTTTTCCTCCTCCCGTACCAAACCACAAGGGCTTTCCGGGGCGCTGAGCAACCTGATGAAATTGTTTCTTAATACCCGCTCTTTCCAATGCTTCCGGAACACGATCAAGTTTTCCTTTTGAAACACCACCGGATAAAATAACAACATCACATTTACTCAGGATATCATCAAGCTTTTGCTGAAACTCCGGATCCTGATCACCAAGATGATACATGGAACAGACTGCTCCGGCTTCTTTTAGGCCGGCCATGATTGCATAAACATTGGAGGTACGGATCTGATGCGCAAGCGGTTGCTCATCAATCTCCACAAGCTCATCACCGGTAGAAATCAATCCTATCCTGGGCAATGTCTTAACCGTTACAGCAGATACTCCGACAGATGCCATCAGCGGAATCTCAGCAGGTGAAATAACTATCCCGGGTTTTAGCAACTCTTCATTGTGCTTTGCATCACTGCCCTTCCTGTGAACATTCTGAAATATTTTAAACTCATTAATAAGCACATTAAAGTGGTCCCCTTCATTTCGTAAATCTTCATATCGGATAACCACATCAGAACCCGAAGGCAGTACAGCTCCGGTCATTACTTCAATGGCGGTACCGGCATCATTAAGCTCGATACCGGGAATCCCGGCAATGGCTATGCCTGCGACTTTAAATTTTCTCAGGCCCTTTGAAAGATCCTCAAACCGAACGGCAATGCCATCCATTGCAACTCTGTTGTAAGGAGGAAGATCGCGGTCAGCAAAAACAAATGCGCCTGAAACCCTTCCGACTGAGTTCATCAAGCTCACCTGCTCTGTGCCCGATTGAAAAGGGTGGGCCAGAATAATGTCAAGTGCTTCTTTTACAGATATCATACAGACCCTCAATATAGAGACTTGAATCAAATCAGCCTATATTCAGGCTGTGAACAAAAAAATAACCGGATTAATCCTTGCAGGCGGAAAAAGCTCAAGAATGGGCTTTGACAAACGAAAAATAAAACTGTCAGGCAAACCGGTTATCACAGCACTTTCTGAATTACTCACTCCGGTTTGCGATGCTGTTGTTGTTTCCTGTAAGCCAGGTAATCCGCCGGATGGAAATCATAAACTCCTGTTTGATAATTTTTCATGTGAAGGTCCGCTGAACGGCATTATAACCGCCTTGAAAACTTTTCCTGAAAATAATATTCTGGTAATTGCTGCTGATCAGCCATTTATCACATCCTACGATATGGAAGATCTGATAACTTCTGCAGGTGATCTGTATCCGGTAACTGCTTTTTTAAATCCCGCATCACATATTATTGAGCCATTTCCATCGTTATGGAAGCAAACTTCATTGCCTTTGTTGATGGATTACTTAAAATCCGGTAAACCAAGTCCAATGGATTTCATTCGAATTGCCGGAATTACAATTCCAAATTCAAGAAATCCGGATTTTGCAATCAATCTCAACTTTCCAGAGGACCTTAAAAACCACAAAAACCTCACAGTCTCTTATTAAAAAATAAACTCCTGATTATCTTTCAGAAAATAAAAGCAAACCACATAACCATGGCTGATTTTATCAAAACTCCGGGAACACTCGCACTTGTTCCTGTTCTTTATGCCGTCTGGAATGACCTGATTCTTACCCCTGAGGAAGCACGGGTTCTGGAACTTGCAGTGGATCAGCAAAACTGGCTCAGCACCGACGAAAAAATCTGTCTCAGACATTACCTCCGTACCTCTGCTGAAATCAATCCTCAAATACTGAACGACTGGCTGCAGACTGTCAGAAGTTTAAAATTCAAAAATCGTGAAAACCTGATCACTACCGGAATCCGTCTCGCCCGTACACTCAATTCAAACTTTGATATTCCTGCCGAATCCAAAGCTGTCCTTGCAAAAATTGACACACAACTTGGAATACCCGACGGCGAAACACCATTTATTTTCTTCCCTGAACAGCGTAATACCCTTACAGCACAGACCGGCACAAGAATAAAGTTTGATGTGTCGGAAATGAAGTCCATCCTTTCTGGCGATGATACACAGATTATAAGCCGGATCCATGAAATCATTTCAAAGCCTGAATTCAGCTACATCGATACCGGCGATCTGAATGAGTACCGTGAACAGATTTTAAAATGGGCAAAAATCCTGGCTGAACATGGAATCGGTTCACTCGCCTACCCTGAGGAATTCGGAGGCAGCAATGACCTGAAGGCATACTTTGCAGCCATGGAGGCACTCAGCTGTCACGATCTGAGTCTGGTAGTAAAGTTCGGAGTGCAGTTCGGACTGTGGGGTATGAGTGTTTTCCTGCTCGGCACCGAAAAGCATCATAAAAAATATCTGCAGAAAATCGGAACGCTTGAATTGCCCGGATGTTTTGCAATGACAGAAACGGGTCACGGCTCAAATGTGAAAGGAATTGAAACAACCGCAACCTACAACCACAGCACAAAAACCTTTTCTATCCACACACCGGTAGAATCGGCACAGAAGGAATATATTGGCAATGCCGCCCTGCACGGCAGAATGGCAACAGTGTTTGCTAAAATCATAATCGACGGAAAAGATTACGGCGTAGGCGCATTTATAGTACCGCTCAGAAATGAAAACGGAGAACTGATGCCCGGGGTATTCATAAAAGATTGTGGCAGAAAACTCGGACTCAATGGTGTTGACAACGGAGTAATCCGATTCAATCAGGTTACCATTCCGGCAGATGAAATGCTCGACCGCTTCGCCTCTGTGAACAGTGAAGGCAAATTTGAAAGTCCGATCGCCAGCGATAACCGCCGTTTTTTCACCATGCTCGGCGCTCTGGTGGGCGGTCGCATCGGTATCCCGCGCTCCGGAATTGCCGCTTCGCGCTCAGGACTTACAATCGCAATCCGGTACGGAGACGGACGCAAACAGTTCGGACCCGAGGGCGGCACTGAGGTTCCTATTATGAATTATCGCTCCCATCAGCGCAGACTCATACCCAAACTTGCGAATACCTACGCCCTTCATTTTGCACTTCAATATCTGACCGACAGATATGTGAACAGAAAAGAAGATGAAATGCAGGAGATTGAAGCACTCGCCG
Source organism: Cyclobacteriaceae bacterium (assembly GCA_049430945.1). Lineage (GTDB taxonomy): Bacteria > Bacteroidota > Bacteroidia > Cytophagales > Cyclobacteriaceae > ELB16-189. The sequence goes on along the minus strand of JBMTCO010000061.1, from coordinate 6,241 downwards.
CCGGACTGAAATCAATCGCTACCCGTCATACGACAGAAACACTTCAAGAATGCAGAGAAGCATGCGGCGGTAAAGGATACCTGTGGGAAAACCGGATCGGAACCCTTAAAAATGACACGGATATCTACACAACCTTTGAAGGAGACAATACCGTGTTACTGCAGCTTGTAGCAAAAAGCAGACTGTCAGATTTTAAACAGGAATTCAGCAGCATGGGCGCACTTGGTATTTTAAATGTCATCGCCGGACAGGCCATCACCGCAATCACTGAAATGAATCCCGTGGCCATCCGCCGCACCGATGAAGAACACCTGCTGGATCCTGAATTTCACAAAGAAGCATTTGAATATCGTCAGCGGGATATGCTGTTTTCAGTGGCTAAAAGATTGAAGCGACTGATCTCAGGGGGAATGGATTCATTCGATGCCTTCAATGTATGTCAGCACCATCTGATTGAAACCTCAGAAGCCTATATTCATGGTATTATCCTTCAGCAATTCAGAGCTGCGATTGAAAAAACAAACGACAGCGCCTGCAGGGAAATGCTTGAACAGCTATATCGGGTGTATGTGATGAATCACCTGGAAGAAAACAAAGGCTGGTTCCTGGAACAAGGGTATATGGACGGCGTAAAAACAAAAGCCATCCGGAAAATGCTCAATCAACTGTGCTGGGAAGTCCGACAGGATGCCGTTCCGCTGGTAGATTCATTTGGAATTCCGGAATCCTGTCTGTTTGCCCCTATCGCCAGACGCAGCTGAAAACAGCCTGCTTAAAGAGTCAGAGGTTCTTTTTCTTCATTTCCTCCACTGCAAAGCTTGCTGCCCTTGCAGTGATGGCCATAAAGGTGAGCGAAGGATTTTGATTACCTACGGAGGTCATGCAGGCACCATCAGTAACAAAAACATTCTTACATGAATGAACCTGATTGTATTTGTTCAGAATAGAAGTCTTGGGATCGTGACCCATCCGAACACCGCCCATTTCGTGAATGTCCAGTCCCGGATTCCATCCGGTATCAATCTGTTTGATATTCTTGCATCCAGCACGGTCAAGCATTTCCGCACCCTGGTCAAGAAAATCCTTGAACAGCTTTTCATCGTTTTCATGATATCCCACAGAAGTGATCAACTGCGGAATTCCCCAGGAATCCTTCTGATCAGTGCTTAACCTGACATGATTTTCATACCTGGGAATGGTCTCACCCTGCATCATCATACTAACATGCCAGCCACCGGGCTCAGCATATGCCTTTTTGAGGTCCTCTCCGATGGCTTCGGAGTATCCCGATCCGCGACCTGCACCAAAGGCCACCATATAACCCCTCTGAAAATCCGTTTCCTGTTTGAAAACATTTCTGAAGGAAGGCATAAATAGCTGTGTAGGACGACGGCCGTAATAATACTGATCCTCAAATCCCTCTATAGAGGCATTGATGTTGCCTCTGTAATTATGAAATGCAACATACCTTCCCAGAACACCGCTGTCATTCCCAAGTCCGTTGGGAAATCTTGAGGAAGTTGAGTTCAGCATTATAAGATTTGTATTCAGACAGGCCGCGTTCACAAAGATGATACGTGCATAGTACTCAGTCATTTCCTTTGTGTGCGCATCCACCACTCTTACCCCTGTTGCCTTGCCGGCCTTATCATCATAAATAATGCTGTGAACCACCGAGTCAGTCTTCATCGTCAGATTACCCGTGCGCTTCGCCCAGGGAATAGTTGAAGAGTTGGAACTGAAGTATCCACCGAAAGGACATCCGGTCTCGCACTTTGTCCTGGCCTGACATTTACCTCTGCCCTGCTGTAAATGAATTTCCTGAGGTTCGGTCAGATGAGCACACCTTCCCATAATGACAGGACGATCTTTATAGTTTTCGTGAATTTTTGACTGAAGATGTTTTTCAACACAGTTCATTTCCCATGCAGGAAGCACTTCACTGTCAGGGAGCTGTTTAAGTCCGTCGCGATTACCGCTGATGCCGACAAACTTCTCAACCATGGAATACCATGGTGCAAGATCATTGTAGCGTATCGGCCAGTCCACTGCAAAACCATCACGGGCCGGAGCCTCAAACTCATAATTACTCCAGCGCTGAGTCTGACGCGCCCAAAGCAATGACTTTCCTCCGACCTGATAAGCCTTGATCCAGTCAAATGGCTTCTCCTGTATGTATGGATGGTCCTTGTCCTTAACAAAAAACTGGTCCGTCATGTCATTGAAGGCATAGCACTTGCTCACAATCGGGTTTTCATCTTCTACAGCCTTGGGCAGCTGTCTGCGAAGCGGAAATTCCCACGGATGCATATTGGTCGTCGGATAGTCTTTAAGGTGCTCTACATTCCGGCCCCGCTCTATAACCAGAGTCTTTACATTGCTGTCACATAAAACCTTGGCCGCCCAGCCTCCGCTGATCCCCGAACCAATCACAATTGCGTCAAAAGTGTTTTCCATATTTTTTTGAAGAAGGCTCAATTTATTGAAAAAGATTTTTAACCCATAACCGCCTGAATATCTGTTTGCGGGACACCACTCCTGAATGACATCCCTGCGCTTGAAGACTGAAAAATTTATTGAATTGAACTATCTTGCCGCGCATGGATAATTTCGTTGTTTCTGCCCGAAAATACCGCCCCCTCGGATTTGAGGAGGTCGTAGGTCAGGAGCATATTACCACCACACTTAAAAACGCCATTGAAAGTAATAAACTGGCCCAGGCGCTTTTGTTTTGTGGACCCCGCGGTGTTGGAAAAACAACCTGTGCCCGGATCGTAGCCAGAATGATCAATGGGTTTGAAGAGCGGGCCGAACTTAATTCACTGAATATTTTTGAACTGGATGCTGCATCAAATAATTCTGTTGATGACATCCGCAGCCTGACCGAACAGGTAAGGTTCCCTCCTCAATCCGGAAAATTCAAGGTTTACATTATCGACGAGGTGCACATGCTGTCAACCTCAGCATTCAATGCGTTTTTGAAAACACTGGAGGAACCACCCCCTTACGCTGTTTTTATTCTGGCAACGACCGAAAAACATAAGGTCATTCCCACCATCCTTTCCCGCTGTCAGATTTTTGACTTTAACCGCATTCAGATCATTGATCTGGTCAAACAACTAAAAAAGGTTGCTGACCGTGAAAAAGTTAAAATAGAGGATGCAGCCCTACACCTGATCGCCCAGAAATCGGACGGAGCGCTTCGCGATGCCCTTTCCATTTTTGATCTGATGGTTACCTTCTCTTCCGGAAAAGAGGTAACCTTCCAGGAAGTACTAAAAAACTTGCACATCCTGGATTATGACTACTATTTTAAAGTGGTCGACGGACTGCTGACGGAAAATCCTGTGCAGCCTCTGATGATTCTGGATGAAATTCTGAAGAAAGGGTTTGACGGACAAAACTTCATCAACGGCCTCAGCACACATCTGCGTAACCTGATCGTTGCCCGCGATGAACGCACCATCGAACTAATGGAGGTACCTGAAAAAATAAAAAAGCAATACGCAGACCAGGCGAAAGCTGTACCCTACTCACTGCTCCTGTCCTGGCTCAACATAAGTGCCCAGTGCGACATCCACTACAAAGCAAGCAAAAACCAGCGCCTGCTGGTAGAGTTGGCACTCATGAAAATGGCCCACGTCAACTCGGTCATAAAATCAGCACACTCCGCACCCGGTCCCGCAGAAGCAGAATCGGGAAAAAAAAAAGTGAATTAACTCCCCCGTCGGTTAATACCAGCGGCGAAGTTAAGCCCGCTGCAGCCCCAGAAACCTCTGCAGGACTTCCCGCCGAACCCGCTGTTATAAAAGCACCAATATCCAATGCGCGTCCGCTTTCAAGAGCAAAGTCCACACTGAATATGAAGGAGCTTTTCACTCAGAAAGCTCAGCCACTCGTGGAAGTCCCTCAGGAACCCGTCATCATTAAAAAAGCCACCGCAGAAGAAATTGAGACCGTCTGGAATGCTTATGCGGAAACTAAAAAGGAAATGATCGCGGAGCATCTTTTGTTGCAGCGCCCAAAGACCATCAGTGAACAAAAAATCGTTCTTTCACTTACAAGTACGGTTGAAGCCCAACTTCTGAATAATATTAAAACCGAATTTCTGAGTCATTTAAGAGAACAATGCCAGGACCCCGGCATTATCATTGACCATATTCTGGAAACAAAAACAACCACCAGACCCGCCTACACCGGACGGGAAAAACTTGAAAAGCTCATAGAAAAATATCCCGACCTTGCAGAATTCAGAGAACGCTTAGGCCTTGACCCTGAATTTTAGGACGTCCCGGTACTACTCTTTAAACCAGTCTGATCCTGATTCCCATTTATAACACTGGTATAGATTTGGTTTCCAATCAGAACTCAAAACATTTATATTTATACCCATGCAAAAAAACCTACTCCTCCTCCTATTTATCACCATAGTTTCCCTGAGTGCTTTAGGACAGCCCTCACCTAAGGAACATTTCGGATTTGCAATCGGCGATAATTATAACCTCGCCACCTACACGCAAACAGCAGCATATTTCAAACGACTTGCTGAATCTGACAGAGTTAAACTTGTCAGTCTTGGCGTTACAGAAGAAGGCCGCGACCATCCAATGCTCATCATCACATCACCTGAAAATCATAAAAAGCTTGAAGATTACAGGAAAATTTCTGTTCAGCTGGCAAACGTGGACGGACTGACTGTGGAACAGGCCAAAGCATTATCGCTTGAAGGTAAAGCCGTAGTGTGGATTGATGGCGGATTACATGCCACAGAGACAGTCGGCATTCACCAGCTAATTGAAACAGCCTGGCGCCTGGTTTCAGGAAAAGATGCTGAAACAAAATTCATTCTTGATAATGTGATTGTTCTGATGGTCCATGCCAACCCCGACGGACAGGAACTGGTTTCAAACTGGTACATGCGCGATCCCAAACCTGAAAACAGAAAACTTGAACATCTGCCTAAACTCTACCAGAAATACATCGGCCATGATAATAATCGTGATTTCTTCATGCTGAATATGAAGGAAACTCAGAACATGGCGCGCCCGCTCTTCATCGAATGGCTTCCCCAGATCATGTACAACCACCATCAGGCCGGACCTGCAGGATCCGTACTCGCAGGCCCACCCTACCGCGATCCTTTCAATCATGTATTTGATCCGCTCACCATCACAGGACTGGATGCAATCGGCGCATCTATGATTGGCAGGCTTAATGCAGAAGGAAAATCAGGCTACACCAGACTGGATGGATCTGTGTTCTCAACCTGGTATAATGGCGGCTTAAGAACCACCACCTATTTCCATAACATGCTAGGGTTGCTCACCGAAATTATTGGTAACCCTACACCCAGCGAGGTCCCCCTCATTCCTTCAAGACTTATCCCAAATAACGATACGCCTTTCCCGGTGGTTCCTCAGAAGTGGTACTTCCGGCAGTCCATTGATTATTCTGTTTCACTGAACTATGCGGTACTGGATTATGCAGCAAGGCATCGCGATCAGCTTTTGTTCAACATTTACAAAATGGGATTAAATTCTGTTGAACGCGGAAGCAAAGACCACTGGACCCACTACCCGGCAAAAATTGAAGCAATTAACACAGCTTTTAAAAACAGGCCTAAGAAGGAAGGTGCAGGGGCTTCTGCGTCAGCCGCAATTCCGCCAAAATACTATGACAGTATTTTCAAAGCATCTGCAAACCGTGATCCGCGCGGATATGTGCTTCCTGCAAATCAACCTGATTACTCAACAGCAACAAAATTTCTGAATGCACTCATCCGCACAGGTGTGCGCGTGCACAAAGCCACCGCTGACTTTAAGATTGGCAACAAAGCTTATCCTGCAGGATCTTATATCGTAAAAACAAATCAGCCTTTCAGACCACATGTCCTTGATATGTTTGAAGCCCAGGATCATCCTAATGATTTTCAGTATCCCGGAGGTCCGCCTGTAAGACCCTATGATGCTGCAGGATGGACACTGGCCTTTCAGATGGGCGTTGAATTTGACCGTTATCAGGATGATTTCTCAGGACCTTTTGAACTAATGCCATATGGAGAACTGCTTTCGCTGAAGGGCAGCATCACAGGTACAGGTCCAGGATATCTGCTGGACAGTCGTTCCAATGCTTCCTTTATTGCAGTGAATGCCCTGTTGGAAGCAGGACTTCCGGTTTACCGGACCTTAGGAGTTCCGAAACAGGGAATGCCTGCAGGATCTTTTTATGTACCCGGCTCTGC
>JBMTCO010000060.1:0-14822 GCA_049430945.1 Cyclobacteriaceae bacterium | reverse complement strand
AAGCATCAGCGGTACCTCAATGAGAACACCAACGACTGTGGCAAGTGCCGCTCCTATAATGTTAAGGATCAGTTATCGGATAACGTTTTTAAAACCCTTAATCTTCAGATGAACATACCGTTATTCAACGGAATGCAAACCAGAGCAGGTGTTCAGCGCGCCGCTATTTCCAAAGAATTGGCCATTGTAAATCAGCAGGAAACCCAGAATACACTCCGTCAGGCTATTGAAACAGCCTATAATGATGCGGTTGCTGCTTCAAAGACCTTTGCCGCATCTCTGAAGCAGGAAAATGCCAGAAATGAAGCATACCGCATGACCAAGCAGCGTTTTGAAATTGGTGCCAGTAACTATGTAGAGTTCCGAATTGCAGAAACTGATCTTGTTCAGGCGAGGTCCGATCTTGCCAGAGCCAAATTCAACTTTATTTTCAGAAAAAAACTCCTTGATTTTTATCAGGGAAAACCAATCGGCTTTTAATCAGAATCAATCGTTAATTAATCCAAATGGCACAAGAAAGAACTAAAAAGGACAACCGGAAAATTTACTGGATCATCGGAATCCTGGTCATACTTATCGTTGTCCTTATTATCGGACGAAAACAAGGCTGGATTGGTAAATCCAAGGTAGTTGAGGTAGAATTAGGAAAAGCAATAACAGGCGACATTGTTGAAAAGGTTGCTGCATCAGGAACGGTGCAACCCGTAGTTGAGGTTAAAATTGCTCCTGAAGTTTCAGGTGAAATTATTGAGCTAAATGTAGAGGATGGAGATTCTGTGACTATTGGAAGGTCGCTGGTTAAAATCCGCCCTGATGCGTGGCTGAGTCAGCTGGAGCGTTCAGAAGCTACGCTGAACCAGCAGCGTGCCAATGTATCATCCGCTGAATCGGGCCTTTCACGTGCACGTGCTACCTTCATACGGGCAGAAGCAGATTATAAAAGACAGGAGAAGCTTTGGAACGAAAAAGTTATTTCTGAGGCGGACTGGCAGCTTGCGAGGCAAAATTACGAGGTCTCACAAACAGATCTTGCTTCTGCGCATCAATCTTTGGAGGCTGCCAAATATATTGTTAAAAGTACAGAGGCTGCAGTTAAGGAGGCACGTGAAAATGTTCGCAAGACTTTGGTCGTGGCTCCGATGAATGGCATCGTTTCCAAACTTAATGTTAAGAGGGGAGAACGGGTAGTTGGTACTATTCAGATGCAGGGCACTGAGATGCTCCGCATTGCAGATCTGAATTCTATGGAAGTCCGGGTAAATGTCAACGAAAATGACATAGTCAGGGTTCATTTGAATGATACAGTTTTAATTGATGTTGACTCCTATGCAAATCAGAATAAGCAATTCAAGGGAATCGTAACCAACATAGCAAACACAGCCAAGGAAAAATTATCAGCGGATGCGATTACTGAATTTGAAGTAAGGATTTTGGTTTTAAGATCCTCCTATGAAGACCTCATCAGGAACGGCATCAGATATCCTTTCCGTCCAGGCATGACTGCAAGTGTTGAAATTCTGACTAACCGCAAATCAAAAATTCTGATGGTTCCGCTCGCAGCGGTCACAACCCGTAACCCGGAGGCTGATGGAGTTACGGATGAGGAAAACAAAGGCGAAAATGTATCAAATCGGGCCGATGAGAAAAAATCTGATCTTGCAAAAAAGAAGGCGGATAAAATTGTTGTATTTGAAAAGGATGGAGATGTGGCTGTAATGAAAGAAGTGAAAACCGGTATCAGCGATTATGATAACATTGAAATTCTTTCCGGACTAAAAGAAGGTGCAGAGATTGTCACCGGTCCCTTTCTTGTGGTTTCAAAGCGGCTGAAGGATGGTGATAAAGTGAAATTAAAGGAGAAAGAAGAGAAGGATAAGAAAGAATAATCCCGAATTTAGCCGTTGTAAAATAAGCCTGTTTTACAGGCTTTTTTATTTCTGTGGGTTTACCTGAATCAAGCTGTTAAGCCTGTCTGTCACCAGGTGTAACGGAAGTCCCATTACATTAAAAAATGAACCCTCGATTTTTTCTATAGCAATCATGGGTTTTGTGATTTTCGGATCGGGTTGACTATCCAGGAGTAATCCGGTTAGACCTTTACTTACCAGAAATTCATTTTCTTCAGAAGAGCATGGATTAAAGTCCGGTGGCAGGCATTCCTGGGCGCCATATGCCCCTGCTTTATCCATAGGCTTAAAATCCCGGACATAATTCATTATTTGCTCATGTGTAAGTTTTCTGAAATACACTTCCGAAGCACAGCTTATGATTTCGGTATTCCGGCCTGTTGAAAGTGCGACTGAGGTAATTACTTTATGAGAAGTTCCAGCCAGTTGAATAAGCATACTGACAGCCTCCTCTTCAGATGCAGGTTTATTCAAGATTTTTCCGTTTGAAATCACTACAGTATCAGCAGTGACTATCAGCATATTGCCGGAATGTCTTTCTCTTGATGCACGTGCCTTCACGGAAGCCAGATATGCAGGGACATTTTCGACTGCAATATCTTCAGGGAAGCTTTCGTCAGCATCGGAAGGTGCAACTATAAAATTGAATCCTGCTGACTTTAGTAAAAAAGACCTTCGCGGGGAACCAGAGGCAAGGATAAAGGTGTGCTTGTTATCGTTGTTCATTAAAATCTGACAAAGTCAGGTAATCTTAATTCGCCTGGAAGAACAGAGCTGAAAAAATATCCGCTGTTGAGCTTTGGATAAAACCACGTTGATTTCTGAGGCAGAGTGTATCCGCTTTCACAAACATCAAAAACCGACTGAATAGAAACGGGTCGGGTTATAAAACCTGCGGATGCTTCACCTTCACGAATGGACTTTAAAATGCTTTCAGGGCTTCTTTCAAATTTTATTTTACCTGATTTCCTTTGATCAGAACCAGCAATGCCGAATATTTTTTCAATGATAAAGTAATGAAGAATCGTGAGATCCAGGCTAAGGATTTTTTCAGGAAATGGCCATGGGCTCTTTAATGCCAAACCTTTTTTAAGTTCAAGCTTCACACAATAATTTGCAGAAACCATCAGGAATGTTTCTGGTTTTTCTGCTATCTGTTTTTCACCTTCAGACATTGATTTGACCGATGTTACAATAAAATCGTCATTAAGTTTTTTTAATATGTCCTCCTCACTGACTCCTGTGGAAACATCGACAATACGATGTGTTGGTAAAATTGTAAGGTCACCTGCACTTATGTTACTCAGAAACATCAGATGAAACTCCGGTGAATGGTCACCTTTTGCTTTGCGCATCCGTGCATGCTGAATAGAAGCCTCATAACGATGATGCCCATCGGCAAGGATAATCTGCTTACCATCAATCAGACGCACAAACTCCAGAATGACTGAATAATCGTGGATTACGCCGATCAGTTCACGGATTCCATCTGATTCATTGATATAAATAGGTTCAGTAATCGCTTCATCCATCCAGTGCTCCAGTGTCTTTTCAGGATCAGAATATAATCCATGTGTCGAACTGGCATGAAATCCGGTTGCAGCAAGAATTTCAAGCCGGTTGGTTACAGAGCCGGGTATTGTGTTTTCGTGGTGCAGAATGATTTTCTCACTCCATTCATGAACCCGGATGCTACACGCAAATCCTTTCCGGCACTTTTCACTTCCGTCAAACGGGCATTTATAGAACTGATAATAAACATAAATTCCCGGCAGATCATCCATCACAAGGATTCCTTTGCTTTTCCACTCCTGAAGCGTATTTGCAGCCTTTAAAGGTCCTTCCTCCGGAACGGAAAGGTGAATGCTGCTGAGCGGGTTCAGATAAAGTTCGCGGAGACGATCGGCGGTGACTACATCAAAAAGTGGGGAAACAACCTCTGATATATGGTTGTAATGTTTTTTGTTGTAGCGCCAGGCCCGGAATGGTTTAATCTCTGCCATGCAAACGATTTTTCTGCCATAAACTTACACTGCCCCGGTCAGTTTTTTTGCCGGACTCAGCATGTTGTTTATTCAATGCCGCAATAGCCACTGCTATTTTTTGAATTTGCTCGGGCGTATTACCTGATTGCAAAAGTTCAGGAGTGAAATAGCGAGCAACAAAATGAGTGTCAAAAACTCCGGATCGGAAGGCCGGGTGGTTTACAGCGAATCGACAGAATGAAATTGTGGTGCTGACACCGGAAACCTTATAATCATCGAGTGCACGAATCATTTTTTCAATTGCAAGCTCACGAGATTCGGCATGGCATATCAGTTTCGCTAACATTGGATCATAGAATACAGGTACATCTGATCCGGCGCGATAACCATTGTCAACTCGGACACCATGCCCTGACGGAAGTTCATAGGTCCTCAGGTGCCCGGGATCGGGCATAAATTGGCGAAGTGGATCTTCAGCGTAAATCCTGGCCTCAATGGCATGCCCTCTGAAGTTAAGGTCTTCCTGTCTGAATGGCAAAGGATGTCCTTCTGCAACATGCAGCTGCAGCTTTACGAGATCCAGTCCGGTGATCATTTCAGTGACAGGATGTTCAACCTGAAGCCTTGTATTCATTTCAAGAAAATAGAAGTTCAGATTTTCATCCAGAATGAATTCAACTGTTCCGGCGTTGAAATATCCGCAGGAACGTGCAGCATCTACGGCTGCTTTTCCCATTTTTTCCCGAAGTTCAGGAGTCAGTATGCAGGAGGGGGCCTCTTCAATAACTTTTTGATGCCTCCTTTGAATGGAACATTCTCTTTCATAGAGGTGAACGATATTGCCATGCTGGTCACCAAGAATCTGAAATTCAATATGGCGTGGTGAGGAGACATATTTTTCAATAAATACAGAGTCATCACCGAATGAAGCAAGAGCTTCACTTTTCGCCCTTTCCAACAGGGCTTCAAACTCAGGCTCCCTCTCAACAATTCGCATTCCTTTACCTCCGCCGCCTGCACTTGCTTTAATCAAAACGGGAAAACCAATTTCAGCAGCAAGTTGTATTGCTTCGGCAGTATTTGAAACAGGCGATGCCGTTCCCGGCACCAGGGGTACACCAAAGGCACGGGCAGCTTGTTTTGCTTCAAGTTTGGAACCCATCGTTTTGATCGAATGTTCCGATGGACCAATGAATATCAGGCCGGCCTCCCGGACCGCTTTGGCAAAATTGTGGTTTTCGGATAAGAAACCATAACCGGGATGTATAGCATCTGCCCCGGTTTGAGTGGCGGCTTCAATAATTTTATCTGATCGGAGGTAAGACTGACCGGCAGGGGCGGGTCCGAGGTAAACAGCTTGGTCAGCATAGCTTACATGAGCGGCTGTAGCGTCAGCATCGCTGTAGACTGCCACCGTGGATACTGCTGATTCTTTAAGGCTTTTGAAAATCCGCAGCGCAATTTCGCCTCTGTTGGCGACCAGCACCTTACTGATTTTATTCATAATTCCTGTCCGCAATGCTAATCATTTTGGGGCAGGTGAAAAAGTGCCTGTTTTAGTGAATCCGACGTTCCAGCGAGGACCAACCACCGCCGTTATGAACCTCTTTAAAGCCGTTGCTTTTTAAGATGCTGCATGCTGTAGCACTTCTCATTCCTGAGGCACAACATGTTATAATGGTACTGTCAGGATTTAACTTGTTGAGGGATCCTGAAATTTGGTTCAGTGGGATATTGAGACTGCCTTTAATGTTTCCGCCCTGGTATTCTGCTTTTGTCCTCACGTCCAGAATCACTGCACCTTCCTTTACCATTAGTTTAAAATCTTTGGCAGGTGCTCCGGAGAATAGTTTTTTAAGAAAATTTAACATCAGCTTATTTTTTCAGGGTTGTGAATTTAAAGGGCAGATACAGAGGACAGGTTCCAACTATGCTTGTGAGTGTCAGGATACCGGCAAATGCCATCAGAATAATTCCGGCATTTCCTCCGGGAAGCCCATTAAATGCCGCGATCAAAATAGCTGCTGCAACCATCAGCCTGACTAGCTTTTCTTTTTTACCCATATTCTTAATCATAAAAAGTGTTGTTTAATCTTTGATGTAAATAAAGGACTCCTGAAGTTATTATTAGGTGACTTAGGTTACAGGTTGCATTCGTGGCAATAAAAGAATTCATCGGACCATCCTGATTGATGAAAAAATTCATTTTTTCCATATTTTTGCCCAGTTTTAAACTTCCTAAATCTTTTTAAACCTTCCCGGAATGGTTGATTTATTTGAAAAACTGAAAATGGAGGCTGGTCCCCTGGCCAAATACTCACATTTGCCTGATGAATATTTTTTCTTCCCAAAGCTGGAGGGTGAAATAGGTCCATGGATGACTTTCAATGGTAAAAAAGTTCTTAACTGGAGCCTGAACAATTACCTCGGACTGGCAAATCATCCGGAGGTCCGCAAAGCAGATGCAGAAGCTGCGGCAACGTATGGAATGGCTTCTCCCATGGGCGCCAGAATGATGTCGGGCAATTCTGTGCACCACACAAAGCTTGAAAATGAGCTTGCCAGATTTGTTCAAAAGGAGGATGCAATGCTGCTTAACTACGGTTATCAAGGGGTTGTCTCCATTATTGATTCCCTGGTTGATCGTAAGGATGTAATTGTTTACGATGCAGAATCGCACGCATGTATTATTGACGGTGTCCGTCTGCATATGGGGAAACGATTTGTTTTCACACACAACAACATGGAGTCACTGGACAAGCAGCTCCAGCGAGCAACACGCCTGGCCGATGAGACGGGGGGCGGAATTCTTGTCATTACAGAAGGTGTTTTCGGAATGTCAGGAAATCAGGGTAACCTGAAAGGGGTTGTTGAGCTGAAAAAGAAGTACAACTTTAGATTGCTTGTTGATGATGCACATGGATTCGGAACTATGGGTAAAACCGGAGCCGGAGTAGGTGAGGAGCAAGGTGTTCAGGATGGTGTTGATCTTTATTTCTCAACATTTGCCAAATCCATGGCCAGTATAGGTGCTTTTGTTGCCGGTTCCAGGGCGGTTATTAAGTTTCTGCGCTACTCTGTCAGATCTCAGATTTTTGCAAAAAGTCTTCCTATGCCACTTGTTATAGGCGCTTTGAAACGGCTTGAGCTGCTCCAGACCCGGCCGGAGCTTAAAGATAATCTGTGGAAGATTGTAAGGGCTGTCCAGGACGGCCTTAAGGAGAGAGGCTTCTATATCGGAACGACCAGTTCTCCCGTAACGCCCGTTCTTTTCAAGGGTGGTGTTGGGGAGGCCGCCAATATGGCAATGGATCTGAGGGAAAACTTCAACATTTTCTGCTCTGTTGTGATCTATCCTGTTGTGCCTAAGGATGTTATCATGTTCAGAATCATCCCCACTTCCGCCCATAGTTTGGAAGATGTACAGTATACTTTAGAGACCTTTTCCAACCTGAAATCCAAGCTGGATGCGGGATATTACCGTAAGGAGGAATTGGTTGCGGTGACAAAGCCTTAGGAAAAATGCCTTTTTTACTTGATTTTAAAGGTTTTATTAATATTTTCGCAAAACGGTTAATTTCTAATTTTTAACACCCAATAAAAAAATGAAAAAATTCGAAGAACTCAAGGCTCTTATTGCATCTATTGAGATTGATGCTGAGAAGTTTTATTCTAAAGGAAACAGTGCGGCAGGGACACGCGTTCGCAAAGGAATGCAGGACCTTAAAAATCTTGCCCAGCAGATCCGTTCTGAGGTTCAGGAATTGAAGAATAAGGAATAGATATTACTCGTTTCCTTATAAGAAAGGATGACCGAAAGTCATCCTTTTTTTATTTCCTTTAGTGCTTTGCTGATTTTTACACGGAGGGAATTCGAAATAGTTACCAGCGGTAACCTGACATAATTTTTAATAATCCCCATTTGTTCAAGAAGTTCTTTGATGCCACCGGGGTTTCCCTCCTCATACATCAGGGGATTGATTTTAATAAGACTGTTCTGCAGACGACCTGCAGTTTTGAAGTCACCGTTTAAGGCTGCATCCGTCATTTTTTTGAAAGTAGCGGGAAAAGCATTGGCGAGTACCGAGATAACGCCGGAGGCTCCTATGGACATCATTGGAACCGTGAGCATATCTTCACCACTGATTACCTTAAAATTTTTTGAGGTTTCACTTATGATCCGCATGGCCTGCTCAATGTTTCCTGAAGCTTCCTTTATTGCAGCGATGTTTCCGTGTGACGAAAGTCTTATGGTTGTTTCAGATGTAACATTGGATCCTGTTCTTGAGGGTACGTTATAGAGAATTACCGGAAAAGGAGAACTGTCGGCAATTAAGCTGAAATGACGGTAGATGCCCTCCTGAGAAGGTTTATTGTAATACGGGCTTACAGTCATAATTGCAGACAGGGGCAATCCCTTGACTAAATCCAGCTTTTGGATCACTTCGGTTGTGTTGTTTCCACCCAGGCCAAGGACTACAGGTAAGTGTGAAGGGTTATTGCTGACTACGAAGTCCAGTACCTTCAATTTCTCTTCTGAAGTGAGGGTGGCAGATTCACCGGTAGTCCCCATAACCACCAGATAGTCAACTTTTGCGGTGTGTCGTACCAGTTTTTTCAATGCCGGCCAGTCAATTTTACCTGTGCCATCCATTGGTGTGACGAGCGCCACACCAGTACCGGAGAAGATTTTCATTTAACTAAGTTTTTGAGTGTAATTCAGCATTTCCAGTAGTAACTCATCGAGCGTGCCAGGCATACTGATCATCAGATCCAGGTAGGGCAGTCCTTCCGGGCTTTTGCATCCTACGCGGCATTTTGCATGTGAGTTTAAAAGAATATTGAGAATTGCCGGATGGGTGTTCTGGTCTGCCAGAAAAAGGTAATCAAATTGCTGTTTCATAAAGCTCTCTGCATCCGGATTTCGGATTTGTCCAAGTATAGTGATGTCTTTTCCTGAAAATGCCCGGAATCCTGAAACTTCTCTTTTAGGGTTAACCCTGGGTGTGAATTCCAGTATTGCAACAGATTTTCCGTCCTTTAAAATTTTCTCAGAGAAGCGCCGGATGGTTGAAGTTTTGGCGTCATCTTCTGTAGTAAACAGAATGCCGAAGGATCTGGTTTCATCGGCGCCTGTTGAGTTACGGTAGATTTTAGGGGCTGACCCGGATTTTCTGTTTCTGAGATTAAGGAAGAAGTTTTTTATTGACATCTTTAAAACTAAAACATGAAATAAGGACAAAAAATTTAATTTTTACCTATTCCGTTCTTAAGCATGAATATGAATTCATCTTCAGATATTATTTTGACACCAAGTTTTAGGGCTTTTTCTCTTTTAGCAGGCCCCATTTGTTCCCCGGCAACCAAAAAATCAGTTTTTCCGCTAACACCTGATAAAACTTTGCCTCCATTGGACTCAATGACTGAGGTGATTTCATCTCTTTCAAAATTTGAAAATACACCAGACACCACGAAGCTTATTCCTTCCAGGTTGTTGCTTTCTTTTTTCGTTTGAGTTGATTCTGTATTGAAGCGGAGGCCCGATGTTTTAAGTCTGTTAATCTCCTGCAGATTTTCCGGTTTCTTTAAATAATCGTATAGCGTATCAGCGATTTTTTCTCCGATATCAGGAGTTTTAAGTAATTCGGACTTTTCAGCTTTTATGATTTCATCCATAGATCTGAAATGCCGGGCGAGCTTTTCTGCTACGGTCTTTCCTATATGACGGATACCTAGGCCAAACAGTACTCCTTCAAATGGTATTTTTTTTGAGGCTTCAATTCCCTGCAAAATATTTTCTGCTGATTTATCTCTGAAACCTTCAAGTTGAAGCAGATCATTTTTTTTCAGATCAAACAAATCTGCAGGAGATTTTACCAGGCCCTTTTCAAAAAGCTGAGCAATCGTTTTTTCCCCAAGGGAATTAATATCCATGGCTTTGCGATGGACGAAATGTTCAATTTTCCCCTTGACCTGAGGTGGGCATCCCTTTTCATTCGGACAGTAATGTTGTGCTTCACCTTCAGGCCGGATAAGTTTTGTTCCGCATTCGGGACAATTGCTTATATATTCAAAAGGTTTGCTGTGCTGATTGCGTGCAGATATATCCACACCGGTAACTTTAGGAATGATCTCTCCTCCTTTTTCAACAGAAACTACATCGCCTATTCTGAGGTCAAGCCGTGCAATCTCATTTGCATTATGAAGGGATGCGCGTTTTACAGTTGTTCCGGCAAGCACTACCGGCTCCAGTTCTGCAACCGGTGTAACGACTCCTGTACGTCCAACCTGATATGTTACATTTTTTATCCGGGTTTTTGCACTTTCTGTTTTGTATTTGAAGGCAACTGCCCACCTGGGACTTTTAGCAGTCATCCCGAGTTTTTGCTGCTGATCAAGTCTGTTGACTTTGATGACCACGCCGTCTGTATCAAGCGGGAGATCATGTCTTTTGAATTCCCAGTCCCTTATATATTGAAGGACTGCATCCAGGTTCCTGCATTTTTTGTAAGTAGGAGAAACATTAAATCCCCACTTTTCAAGGTCTTGGATAGCTTCTTCATGGGTTTGTTTACGGTTTTCATGTTCCAGCAGAAAGTAGGCATAGCATGCAAGTTTCCGACGACTTACTTCAAAGGAATCCTGTAATTTCAATGTGCCTGAAGCGGTATTTCTGGCGTTGGCATAAGGTTCATTACCTGCCTCCTCCTGCTCCTTGTTCAGAGCTTCAAAAGCTCTAACAGGCATAAATATTTCTCCACGTACTTCAAATTTTGAGGGGATCTGTTGTGCGTGAACACTAAGCGGAATTGTACGTATGGTTTTAGCATTAATAGTCACGTTATCGCCTCGTACACCATCGCCACGTGTTACAGCTCTTGATAATTCTCCGTTTTCGTAAATAAGGCTGATGCTTACGCCATCAAACTTCAATTCACAGAAATATTCAAAAGGTTCGCCGTAAAGGCCTTTTCGTACGCGTTCATCAAAATCCCTGAGTTCCTGCTCTGAGTACGTATTGGACAAGGAGAGCATCGGAAACTCATGGGGGACTGATTCAAAATTTTTTGTTATTCCGCCACCAACCCGTTGGGTAGGGGAATCTGATGTTTTTAAGTCGGGAAACTGTTTTTCCAGTTCAATAAGTTCTTCAAGAAGTTTATCAAAATCGTAGTCTGAAATAACCGGATTGTCTTCTATGTAGTAAAGCCTGTTGTGATTGTTTATTTCTCTGGAAAGTTCCGCTATTTTCTTTTTTGCATCAGATAATTTCATGATGTATGAAATAAGTGCGTAAAGATACAATAATACGGCAGGGCAGAGGTCTGAAAATGAGGTTAGTG
Organism: Cyclobacteriaceae bacterium; assembly: GCA_049430945.1. Lineage (GTDB taxonomy): Bacteria > Bacteroidota > Bacteroidia > Cytophagales > Cyclobacteriaceae > ELB16-189. The sequence goes on along the minus strand of JBMTCO010000060.1, from coordinate 3,587 downwards.
CGCGCCTGCAACCATAACCGTCTGAAGGGCTGCAAGGGCTGCAGTTTCAGACCGAAGGGTATATTTTCCAAGTGTTACCGGGATAAAGCTTTTATCCTGTGCCATTTCTATTTCATCGGGCGTGAGATCCCCTTCCGGTCCGATTAATATTGCAGTAGATTCAATTAAACTGCAGTGTTCAAACAAGGAGGTCAGAGGCTCTGTGGCGAGCGATGCAACAAATTTTTGAGAATGGTCCAGGTTTATGGCTTCGTGAAAAGAAACAGGACCTGAGATAGCGGGAAGCCAGCATCTTCCGGATTGCTTGATTGCACTGATGGCTATCTTTGAAAGCTTTGCAGTGTTTAGATTTTTTCTTTCTGTGCGATCTGAAACATAAAAAGTGACAGAGGCCACCCCGAGTTCAACCGCTTTTTCAGTGAGCCACTCCATGCGTTCCGATGTTTTGAGAACGCTGATCAGTAGATGCACTGAAGGTTTCTGTTTCTCGATTTTTGAAGCTTTTAAAATCCGGATTTCAGAACGCTCCGGATGGACAGAAGTAAGCTTACAATGAAAGAGTGAGCCAAGACCATCGGTGATATAAATCACATCACCGATTTTTTTTCTCAGGACAGTGGTGACATGGTATGATTCTTCACCTGAAAGTACAGTTGATTGATCTGTAAAATCAGGTTGATAATGGAGGTTCAATCAGGAGTATTTGGAAACCAGTGATTTGACAAGTTCGATGTAATCCTTCATGGCATCTTCTGCTGACTTTCCTTTCAGGCTTGACCAGGAAACATACTTGGCCATGGCCTTGAAGTCAAATCCACCCGGTTGGGCATCTTTGACATCACCTTCTGTTGCCTGCTTGAATAAGCCGTAAAGTTTTAAAAGGTCCTCGTTTGCCGGTCTGATTGTAAGTTGCTGTACTTTATTAACAGCCTCGTTAAATTCAACATTCAGATCCATCTAAAGGGGTGTTTATCTTTCATTTAAAGAAACATATGGCCTCGACTTTTCACCTGTATAAACCTGCCTTGGTCGTCCGATGGGTTCTTTGTTTTCGCGGAGTTCTTTCCATTGAGCAATCCATCCGGGGAGTCTTCCCATAGCAAACATTACTGTGAAAAGGTCAACCGGAATGCCGAGTGCACGGTAAATAATTCCGGAATAAAAATCTACGTTAGGGTAGAGTTTGCGTTCAATAAAGTAGGGGTCTTTGAGGGCCACTTCTTCAAGCTTTTGAGCTATTTCCAGTACAGAATCGTTGATTCCAAGTTTACCCAGAACGTCGTCGGCTGCTTTTTTGATGATTTTAGCGCGTGGATCAAAGTTTTTATAGACCCGATGGCCAAATCCCATGAGTCTGAAAGGATCATTTTTATCCTTCGCCTTTTCAATCCACTTGGCCGTGTTGCCTCCATCCTGGCGGATATTCTCAAGCATGATAATCACCTCCTGATTTGCACCTCCATGCAGCGGCCCCCAGAGTGCATTGATACCTGCAGAAATTGACGAATAGATGCTTGCTTTGGAGGAGCCCACCATTCTTACAGTAGAGGTTGAGCAATTTTGTTCGTGGTCGGCGTGAAGAATCAAAAGTTTATCAAGTGCATTTGCGATAATCGGATCCACATGATAATCTTCTGCCGGAAGAGCAAACATCATTTTCAGGAACCTAGAGCAATAGTCAAGTGAATTGTCGGGGTAGTTAACAGGGTGGCCTACCGCATTTTTAAAAGCCCAGGCAGCGAATGTTGGCATTTTAGCCAGTGCCCGTATGATACTGAGCCGAACACCATCAAAGGATCTGTTAGGGTCGAGAGATTCCGGATAGAACGCTGTCTGACTACAGAACAATGAAGCGAGAACGCCCATTGGGTGTGCAGAAGAAGGGAATCCGTCAAGGATTTTCTTAATATCCTCATGAACAAGTGTGTGCTTCTGAATTTCCGTTGTAAACTTCTCCAGTTCTGCTGCATTCGGGAGATTACCAAATATAAGCAGGTATGCTACCTCTATGAAGTTGGATTTTTCAGCCAGTTCTTCAATGGCATACCCTCTGTACCGAAGGATGCCTTTCTCCCCGTCCAGGAAGGTAATGGCACTCTTTGTGGCACCGGTATTTTTATAACCCGGGTCAAGGGTAATGGCACCTGTTTTTTCGAGGAGGTCATTAATTTCAATTGCCATCTCATTTTCAGGGCCAACTATAACCGGAAACTCATAAGTTTTGCCGTTGATGGTCAAAAGGGCTTTATCGGACATACATTTTAAAATTTAGCCCTCAAAATTAAGTCAGGCCATCGGTAGTAAAAAGGCCTTTGGTATATTAATCTTTATTAACTGCAGTTATTTTCGACTTAACTCAATTGAACATAAAAATTTTAATACAACCCGGAATTATCTGACGGATCCGGGCTTTTGGAAATACATGATGGCTTAATCAGGCTAAACTCTTATTATTCAGTCGATTCAGTCTTTTCAAATAAGTTTTGCGCCAATCGGGTCCCACTGAATGATCCTTTTTTCCATGATACTTTTATTGGCTAGCAGGGCGGGACCTGCGGCACGCATACCAAAAAGTGCATCCTCCACGATAGGCTTTGCTTCCCTGATACCGGCGTACCATGCAAGGTGGTGATCTACATTTGTATTGTAATTTTCAGGGGCACTCCAGGTGATGGTTTCCTGTGGTATTTCTTTTTCCTGAGGATAATTTTGTTTGTACCAGTTCTCATATTCTTTTTGTTGTCCTGCAGAGAATGTTTCAAATGAATCCCAGCCGCCATAGCCGGGGTTCTTGGAAAGTCTGTTACGTGTTAAGGTTACCTGATTCCAGTCCATTTCTATGACCCCTTCAGTTCCAACGATTCTCAGCATTTCACCGCCTCCGTTTCCATCAACAAAATTAACTCTCATCTGAAGGTTAAAGGCTGAATGATTTTTTGTTTCAGGGTAGTCATAAAGACCTACGATGATATCCGGAACGTCGCGTCCATCTTTCCAGTACCTGAGGCCTCCGGTTGCATAGGCCCTTACGGGACCTTCGGAGGAAGTGATGGTATGCAGTGCTGAAAAGAGGTGGACAAATAAATCACCTCCGATTCCCGTACCATAATCCTGATAATTTCTCCAACGGAAGAACCTAACAGGGTCATAGGCAAGTTTTGGTGCGTCGCCGAGAAATCTTTCCCAGTCCACGGTGTTGTTACGGGCGTCCGTAGGAATCGAGTACTGCCAGGCGCCGTTTGCACTGTGCCGGTCATTCCATGTTTCAATAAGGATGACCTCACCGATGAGTTTTTTCTCAAAAAGCTCTTTTGTCTTAAGCGTTACCACAGAGCTTACGCGCTGACTTCCGACTTGTAACACTTTGCCAGATTTCTTTTGTGCTTCGATCAGTGCTGCGCCTTCATCAAGTTTATGAACCATTGGTTTTTCAACATATACATGCTTGCCTTTCTGCAGTGCGGCAATGGCAATATGGTCATGCCAGTGATCGGAGGTGGAAATAATTACTGCATCGATATCTTTTCTGTCAAGGACTTCAAGATAGTTATTGGTCACGTGGATATCCTTGCCGTACACCTCGCGGG
>JBMTCO010000059.1:0-15235 GCA_049430945.1 Cyclobacteriaceae bacterium | reverse complement strand
TGTCTTTTCAGATAAAATTCCAGTTTTTCATCCATTGAATGAAAAACGACCTGATCCAGAACCATTAAAAGCTCTTCAAACCTGTTGCGATAGGTTTCCAAAACGAAGTAATACCAATTGCGGTGCTCACGCATCAGCTCATCCATATACTGAATGGGTATCGCCAGCGCACGTATGGGAGTCATTGCCCTTGCTTTCAGTGCACTTGATTCATTTCTGGTTGCACAAATCATAGAAAGCGCGCAGGCTGAACCCGGCTCAAGGTAATACAGAAAAAACTCCTCCCCCTCGTCACCTTCGCGGTATAGTTTCACACGTCCGTCCAGAATAAGCAAAGCACTTCGGAAATATTGCCCCGGACGCATAATGAGTTCATCAGACTCAAACTGAGTTGGAATTCCAATGTTTGTCAGCCGGTCAGCAAGTGCCTGATCAAACAATGGGTATAGTGCTCTTAATTCAGCAGATGTCATACGCTTTAATACAGATTGAATGCAAAATAATTCAATCCATCTGTCAGTCGGATGAAAAAATGAAAATCTTCAATCAAAATCGCCTTTAATGTCATGGCAATTTAAACTGAAGTACAGATAATTTGCACCTGATGTACGATACCAATCTCAAACCCGGCTCCATAACATTCAATCTGCGCAACGGATATCTGAGGTGCGAAGCATATGCACCGGCAGGGGCAGAAGCTATTGTATTGCTTACCCACGGAACCGGAACCTGCCGTACAAATGGCCATATCAAGCAGATTGTCAGAAAGTTTTATGAGCACCGGATTGCGCTCATAACCGCTGACCTGCTTACATCATATGAAGTTTCCGATCACCGCTGCAGACTTGATACTGAACTTGTAAGCCAGAGACTCATGATGCTGGTTAACTACCTGAGAGAGCTCCCCTTGTTCAGTGATCTGCCACTGACACTTTTCGGAATTGGAACAGGCGCCGATGGTGTTTTATCAGCCGCGGCAAGAATACCCGGAGACATCAGAGCAGTAGCAGCCATCAATGGCCTTAATATAAGCGTGGAGCACCTTAAGAAAATTTTTCCTACCGACATTCCTGTGTTGTTACTGAACCAGGATGTACTAGGACAATCGGGGTTTTTTGAAAATGGATTTTCTCCCGGGCACGGAAATATTATGGTAAAGAAAATTTTCAGATCCGATGAAACCATCCCATGGGAAGCCATGGATGAAGCCACGGGATGGCTTTGCGGGTTGTTGACCGGAGAAAACAGCAGAGCCCGTCGTACATCTGAACTCTATGCTACCGGCAGATGAAAACCACTTAAGCCTTCCGTTCGCCGACCGGGAATCAGCAGCAACATTACTGGCAGAAAAAATTCGTGGAAAAATCAAAACCTGCACAATCGTTTTGGCCGTTCCAAGAGGCGGGGTTGTAACCGGTAAGGTACTTGCAAAAATACTGGGACTGGAACTTGACCTGATATTATGTAAAAAGGTCGGTCATCCTGCAAATCCGGAGTATGCGATCGGGTCGGTTTGTGCAGATGGTTACGCGGTTCAGACAGACCACAGTCTCCCGTCTTATCAAAATCATTTCATAAGACAATCACAAATACTCGCCGCACAACTTTCCGAACGATATAAACTTCTTACAGGAAAGACCGCACCCGCAGGACTAAAAAACAAAGAAGTTCTTATATGTGATGATGGCGCTGCAACTGGTAGTACACTACTTGCGGCTGTCTCGATTGCAAAACAACAAGGAGCAGAAAAAATTTCTGTTGCAGTGCCGGTGATGTCAGAGACTGCATCAAATGCATTGAATAAAATCTGCAATCATATTTTCTGTCTTGACATACCAACTCATTTTGGTGCTGTAGGTGAGTATTATATACATTTTCCAACTGTTGAAGATGATGTTGTCAAACATTTACTGCAGACATGACAGAATAAAATACATCTGTGATACGAAACACTGATTTTGATGACAACTGTCATCTATATGTGGTATGAGTGATAAATATCTTGCCTGAAATTAATTGGTCATGCAGAGGAAAATACTGGTTATTGATGGCAATCATTCAACAAGAAAAGACACATCATCTATTCTGAAATTAGGAGGTTATGAAGTGTTGGAAGCGTCCGGAGGTAAGACCGGGCTTGAGACAGCACTGCAGGAGATTCCGGATCTCATTTTATGTGATCTGATAATGCCCGGTCTGGATGGAAGCGGCGTACTCCATGTGCTTGGAAAAAATCCTGAGACTGCATCAATTCCATTTGTACTTCAGGGAAGTAAGTCCTCAGTTGCTGAATTCAGAGAATGCATGAATCTTGGGGCTGATGACTTTCTTGTAAAGCCATTTGAAAGCACAGACCTACTTAAAGTGGTTGAAGTACGAATGAACCGGCGAGATTTGTTCCGTGGACTGGTTGAGCCTGATGTCGATACGATAGAACAGTATTTCCGGCAGGAGCGACAACTCAGAGAACTGGAACGGCTCACGGAGACCAGGATACACCGGATCATGCGTAAAAAGGAGATCATCTATATGGATGGTCAGTCACCTTCTGATATTTACTTTATCAGACGAGGAATGGTCAAAACCTATAAAATAAACAAAGACGGAAAAGAACTGATTACCGGTTTTCACAGGCCGGGCAGTGTAATAGGACATCTCTCGATATTGCAGAATGCACCTTACAACGAGAGTGCTGAGGTAGTCTCGGAAGCTGAAATAGGTTTTATTTCAAAGCAGGATTTCCTTGTCACATTATACAACAACCATGAGGTCTCCTCAAAAATAATTCAAATGCTGGCGGGACAACTGCATGAGGCTGAAAACAGATTGCTGGGAATTGCTTATGATTCCGTGCGTCAAAAAGTTGCACAGGCTCTGCTTAAAGTTTCCACCACCTACAGTGATGGCATAAAGCCTATACGTATTGCCCGCCGCGATCTTTCAGGACTAATAGGCACTGCCACCGAATCTTTGAACCGTACACTGGCTGATTTCAAAGATGAAGGACTCATTAATATTCAGCCTGAGGGGATCAGCATACTTAATTCCATGAAGCTGGAACGAATGCGCTGACACAGCAATCGCGCCGGCAACAAATGCATCCGCCAAGATAAGATTTCACGGGAAAGATTACCGACTGATGCTGCAAGATCAGAGCGTCCTGCCGGTTTTTTTTAATCCTGTTTTTTATTTGCAAAATCTGTTACAGAAAACACTGATGTTATCACCTGAAAGCCCTGTCTGTAAAAGTGTAACAGGGTAACAACGTATCAGAGTAACATTAAAAACCAGTAACTGGCATGAATGAATTTTCTCTGAATGGCCACCCAAATCTTCTGATTAATATTTTCAGGCTGCAGAGGGAACCTTTGCCTGCTCATTCATGGAAACCTGTGTTTCCCTTTTGCCCAGAATGTTTTCAAGCTCTGACTTCTCAAGGATTTCCTGTGTCAGCAACCGTCCTGCTAACCGTACCAACAGGTCGCGCTTTTCTTTCATCAAAGCGATACTGCGGTTATAGGCTTCAGAAACAAGTTTACGAACCTCTTCATCCATCAGCATTGCGGTTTGCTCACTGTAGGGTTTCTGGATAGCAACTTCCTGCCGTCCGGTGCTGTCGTAAAAACTAACATTTCCGATTCGTTTGTTAAAACCATACCAAGCAATCATGGTATAGGCTTCCCGGGTGACTTTCTCAAGGTCATCAAGTGCTCCTGAAGAAACTTCACCGAAAATAACTTCTTCTGCTGCACGGCCTGCCAGCAGCGCACTCAGGCGCTGCGAAAATTCTGAAAAAGTCCGGATCTGTTTCTCCTCGGGCAGATACCAGGCAGCACCAAGAGTTTTTCCCCGCGGAATAATTGACACTTTCATAATAGGATCCATCAGTGGCAAAAACCAGCTTGCCAGCGCATGCCCTGACTCATGAAATGCGATAATCTTTTTCTCTCGTGGAGTAATAATTTTGCTTTTCCTTTCAAGTCCCGCAACCACCCTGTCAATTGCATCCATAAAATCCTGCCGCATAATCTGATCCTTTGTTGCGCGTGCGGCAATCAGAGCAGCCTCATTGCAGATATTGGCAATATCTGCTCCGGAAAAACCGGGCGTCTGTGAAGCAAGGACGTCTACATTGACATCAACGGCTGTTTTCATTTTACGAAGATGAACCTTAAAGATGGCTTTCCGCTCCGTAAGTCCGGGAAGCTCAAGGTATATATGCCGGTCAAATCTTCCCGGCCTGAGTAATGCAGGATCAAGTACATCAGCACGATTGGTGGCCGCAAGCACAATTACACCGCTGTTCGTGCTGAAGCCATCCATTTCGGTGAGTAATTGGTTCAGTGTGCTTTCACGTTCATCATTGGATCCTGTAAAATATCCCGGCCGCGCCCGTGTTCGGCCAACTGCATCAATCTCATCAATAAAAATTATGCACGGAGCCTTTTCCTTCGCCCTGCGAAATAAATCACGCACCCTGCTTGCACCCACACCCACAAACATCTCCACAAACTCAGAACCTGAGATTGAAAAAAATGGAACCCGCGCCTCGCCTGCCACTGCTTTTGCCAGCAATGTTTTTCCTGTGCCCGGAGGACCAACAATCATAATGCCTTTCGGTATGCGCGCACCCAGCCGCGTATAGCGTGCAGGATCTTTCAGAAAATCACAAATCTCCTTCACTTCAAATTTTGCTTCTTCAAGTCCGGCAACATCAGCAAAAGTTATAGTGCTGGTTGCGCCCTCCTCCTGAAGCCTTGCAGTAGAACGTCCAAAATTAAACACAGAAGGAGGCCCCTGGGGCGTGCCTGCAGTCCTTCCACTATAAAACCGGAACATCAAAACAAGCAATAGCAATGGCAGTACCCATGGAATAAGCAGCAACCACAGATTGGTGTTGCTCACATAAGTAACCTCTACCCGCTCGACTCTGCTCATCTCATTTTGAACTTCGTCAAGTCTGCGTTCGAAGGAATCTACCGATCCGATTGAAAAATGAAATTGCGGTCCAGGATTGAGTTTATCTCCCGAAAATGGTCCGAGTCTGAATGCTTCCTTAAATTCAGGATCATCAGAAAATTCCTTCTTCAGGTAAACGCGGACATCCCGTTCATTCGCGACAATCAGTTTTTCAACAGCGTTGCGACGCAACATGTCGCGCTCAAATATCTGCCAGGATGTTTCACTGGGCTGCGACATCCGCCCAATTCCAAGTGCAGCCACAATCAAAATGAGTATAATGATCCATACCCACCCAAGGCGCATGTTGACCTTCGGAGATTGCCTTTCCGGTTCTTTTAATTCAGGCATTATTTATTTCAGGGTTCAACAGCCTGTGCACTCTTAAGATCACCCCAGGTTTTGACCTCTGCGCGCAGGTCTTCAGGCATAATTGCTGCAATGTCTTTCCACTCTCCCGGAGAAATAAACTGAGACAACACTTTCATAACACTCCGCAATGCCAGCATGGCATCTGCCTTGGATGAAAAATCACGCCAGGCTGTCCTCCCCCCTTCTGTAATGATTTCATCCGTAAGGTCATCAAGGGTTTTGACAGATTTATGAATGGTTGAAAGTTTCCAGCCGTCAACATAAAGGCCTTTTAAAGCCATTGGCAATTGTGCAATCAGCTGAAGCGATTCCTCAGGAGAAATGCGATTACGGAGTGCGTGGAGCACAGCACGCAGGACCCTTCCAGCATGCTCTCTGCCCTTATTTCCAAGTTCCTTATCAAGCCTGGCAAGAAGCTCGTTGCCCCTGGCTGCATATTGGTTGAATTCAACTGCCATAAAAATTTAATGTCTTGTTTAAACCAAAACTATCCCCGGCCTTTCCTGTTCCGAATGAGCATTTACATATTGTCCGATAACACTGATCATGAAAAGGATCTGTAATATCATGGGGCCACGCTCCTGCCCTGAATACATTGTCATTGAATACAAAATCTATGACCGACAGACTCAGACTTATTAACTGGATTCCAAGAATTCTGAACATTACTCTGATTATTTTCTTTCTTCTGCTCTCAAATGATGGGCCCCGAACCAACACAGGTCCCGGATCTAATGCAGAAAATTTTTTTATGTTCATTGCCCCGGCATTGCTGCTATTGCTGATCCTCACCGTCTCATGGCGCTACCCGATGGCAGGTGGAATCATCCTGCCCGTTCTGGCACTGGTTCTTGCCATCCTGGAGTCAGGCAGCAAAACGGTAATCAATCCGCTGATTCTGCCTGTGCTGATCACAGGCCTGCTCTATTGGCTGAGTTACAAACTCACGCGTCCGAGTACCTGAACAACATTAAATTGATTAACTTAGAAACTTTGTCTTCAACATGTCTGAAAATCTTGGATTTCTTGCCGGCAGAAAAGGACTTGAAAGAAACCTTTTCGAACAACTCGGACAGGCCGCGGCACGGACCGGCGCACCTGACCTTGGAAATATGGAGGAACTGCGTAAGGAATTTCTGTTTGGAAAGGCTAATATCATGGGAGCTGTCAGCTTCTATGATTTTCTGAAAGAAGAAAACAAAGGAAAAAAAATATATACCTGTAATGGATCAGCCTGCCTCACGGCCGGTACACAGGAACGACTGAAAGAAAAGATTTCTGAACATTTTAAAGAGGGAGAAATCGGAGAAATGTGCTGCCTCGGAAGATGTCATGAAAACAGCGCTTTTCACTTTCAGGGAAAAAACTACTCCGGAACAGCCGCCGATAAGATCAGCTCCATCATAAAGAATTATGTTGATGTAAAGGACTCTTATAATAACGGATACTTCGGCAGACAGATATTAACCGGTAAACCACACAATCCGGAAGAGATACGCACACTGCTCAAGCAATGCTTTGGCAAAACACCGGCTGAACTTCGGGATGAACTTTCAAAGTCGGGACTTCGCGGTCGCGGTGGGGCCGGATTTCCTGCAGCAATAAAACTCACGGCATGTCATGATGCATTATCAGTGACAGGGAAAAAATTCATTGTTTGCAATGCCGATGAAGGTGACCCCGGAGCCTACAGCGATCGTTATCTGCTGGAGCATCAGCCGGGTCTAATACTGACAGGTATGATCCTTGCCGGATATATGGCTGGGGCTTCCACCGGTGTGCTGTACATCCGTGCTGAATATCCTGAATCAATAGAAATCACAGAACAGGAGATAAAAAGCTTTTATAACAACGAACTTGCAGGACAAAATATCTGCGGAGGAAATTTTTCATTTGATTTCAAAATCATCAAAGCTCAGGGTGCTTATATATGCGGAGAAGAGACGGCGCTGCTTTCCTCCATTGAAGGTCAGCGGCCTGAAGTCCGCGTTCGCCCGCCCTACCCCGCACAATCAGGATTATTCAATGAACCGACCGTTGTAAACAATGTTGAAACCCTTGCCTGCATTCCTGCCATCTTGAAGGAAGGCGCAGAGCAATTCACAGCAACAGGCACAAAGAAATCCACCGGCACTAAACTTATATCGCTGGACGGATTCTTCAACAGACCGGGTGTTTATGAAGCAGATATGGGAACACCACTTAAAGTTATTATTGATGAACTTGGTAAAGGATTCAGGACCCCTGTGAAAGCGCTTCATATAGGAGGACCACTTGGAGGAATAGTGCCGGTTTCAAAAATCAACGATCTGACGCTGGACTTTGAAAGCTTTTCATCAAATGGATTCTTGCTCGGTCACGCTTCGTTCGTCTGTATCCCGGATGATTTTCCGATGATCCGGTACATCGGTCATCTATTCAGCTTCACGGCTCATGAAAGTTGCGGAAAATGCTTCCCATGCAGACTTGGGTCCACCCGTGGCGCGGAGATGATTGAAAAATCAATAAGCGGGACATATAAAATTGACCGCCAACTGATGGAAGATCTGCTGGAAACGCTTGAATCCGGATCTCTTTGTATGCTTGGCGGCGGACTTCCCCTGCCGGTAAAAAATGCACTGGAATATTTCAGTGATGAACTGAAACCATATTTTAAAAACATCGGGTCATGAGCAAATCTGCATTCCTGAACGGAAAGGCGCTGGAAATTAAAAAGGATGAAACAATTTTATCCTTTGTCCGCAGACACTCCGGAAAGGATTCTGTTCCCACCTTATGCGATGCACCCAACCTGAAACCTTTTGGCTCATGCAGAGTCTGCAGTGTAGAGGTTGCTCTGAAAGAAAACGGTCCGCGCAAAACAGTAGCCTCCTGTCACACACCAATTATTGCGGATTCCTTTATTTATACCGACTCTGAAAAAATTACCCGACTCAGGAAAAATATCATTGAACTTGTACTGACGGATCATCCCCTTGATTGTCTGACCTGTGAGGTAAACAACAATTGCGAACTGCAGACCGTTGCAGCACGCGTCGGCATTCGTGATGTACGTTATCCGGAAGGAAAGAATCATCTGAACCGACCTAAGGATCTTTCACATCCTTACATGACCTCCGACCTGTCAAAATGTATTAACTGCTACCGCTGCGTGCGTGCGTGCGATGAGGTCCAGGGAGAAATGGTGCTTAGCATGGCGGGACGCGGATTTGACAGCCACATCATCAAAAGTTTTGATCAGTCGTTTGCAGAATCAGATTGTGTGAGCTGCGGTGCATGTGCTCAGGCATGCCCTACATCTGCAATTTCAGATGTTTTTGAGTCCAAGCGCGCATTTAAGGAACAGAAAACAAGAACAGTTTGTACTTACTGTGGGGTAGGTTGTAACCTGGAGGTTGCGACCGCAGGCGGAAAAGTTCAATCCATTCAGGCACCATGGGATGCAGAGGTAAACCAGGGTCATACTTGTCTGAAAGGCCGTTATGCATTTTCATTTTACAATCATCCGGACCGGCTGAAAACTCCGCTCATCAGGAAAAACGGAAAACTTGAACCTGTATCATGGGATGAGGCCTATGATTTTCTGAAAGAAAAAATAACCTCAATCCGGCTGAATTACGGACCGGATGCCATTGCAGGGATTTCATCTGCACGCTGCACCAACGAAGAAAATTATCTGATGCAGAAGTTTATGCGCGCAGTCGTCGGAACCAACAACATTGACTCCTGCGCCCGGGTCTGTCACTCACCCACTGCACTGGGCATGCAAAGAGCTTTCGGCACAGGCGCAGCTACAAACTCCATTGAAGACCTGAAGCACACCGACTGCATACTTGTAATCGGAGCCAACCCGACCGATGCCCATCCTGTTACAGGTGCGAAGTTCAAGCAGTTTGCGATGAAAGGTAAAACCACCATCGTGATTGATCCCCGCCGTACTGAGCTTGCACGGTATGCAACTTATCACCTGCCCGTTCGCCCCGGCACCAATGTGGCAGTCTTGAACCTGATGCTCTACTATATCCTTACAGAACATCTGGAAGACAAGTCATTTATTGAATCAAGGACTGAAGGATTTGAAGAATTCAAAAAGCATTTGCTTGGTCTGGACCCCGATGAACTGGAACAGATCTGCGGAGTGGATAAAGAATTGGTGAAAAAAGCCGCCATTGCCTATGCCTCTGCACCCAATGCGATGTCCTTTCATGGCCTAGGCGCCACCGAACACTCCTACGGAACTTACACGGTGATGCTGATCTCGGATCTGGCAATGATCACCGGAAATATTGGTCGCCCCGGGGTTGGTGTAAATCCGCTGCGCGGACAAAATAATGTTCAGGGTGCCGCCGACATGGGTTGTCAGCCCCACCAGGGTGCCGGCTATCTGGATGTGACGGATTCAAACAATCACAACCTGTATGAAAATTTTTACGGCGTAAAACTTCCGCAGCACAAAGGATGGAAGATTCCTGAGATGTACGACGCGGCGCTTGAAGGAAAGCTGAAAGCACTGTGGTTAATGGGCGAAGACCTGGTTCAAACAGATCCAAATACAAAAAAGGTTGTTGAAGCACTGTCCTCGCTGGAGCTGCTCGTTGTACAGGAATTATTTATGACTGAAACCGGCAAGCTCGCAACTGTAGTATTGCCAGGCTCCAGTTTTCTTGAGAAGAGCGGGACATTTACAAATGGTGAACGACGGATACAGCGTGTGAACCGCGTAGTTGAGCCGCTGCCCGGAACAAAACCTGACGGACAGATTATTGCTGAGATGATGAATGTACTGGGTTATGAGCAACCATCCTGGGATGCGGCTGAAGTTTTGAAAGAAATTTCCGGCATTGTTCCCTTCTTCAAAGGTGTCACCTGGGAAGGGCTTGGAGAAAATGGCAAGCAATGGCCCGTGGAACAAGGAGGAACAGATACCAAAATCCTTCACAGGGAAACCTTCAAAAGAGGAAAAGGAAAATTCCACGGATTTGATTTTACAGAAAGCAGGGAGATTGAAGAACATCAGGCTGAATTTCCATTCATCATCACCACCAACCGTGAACTGGAACATTATAATGCCGGCACAATGACACGCAGGACTTCCAACAGTAAATTGCTCACTGAAGATGTCCTGATGATCCATCCTTCGGATGCAGGGGCTTATAAAATATCAGACAGCGATATGGTGCGGGTTGAATCACCACGCGGCAAGGTGGAACTGAAAGCAAGGGTAACAGATCAGGTAAAGCCAGGGGTGCTGAGCAGCACTTTTCACTTTCCGGAAATCGGACTCAATGTCCTGGGTTCCAATGAACACGATGTGGAGGCCATGTGCCCTGAATATAAAGTGATTGCAGTACGAATAGAAAAAGTGAGCTGAGCATTGGTTCTAATCCATCAGATTCAATTTGGGTCCTTTCGCCTTTGAAAAAACCTGAAACTGCTTGTTAAGAAATTTATCTGTGATTGCTGCAGCATCACCAATGATAGTTCTGTGCCTGAGTACAACGGGACTTTGGTATGTAACAACCAGCTTTTGCTCCGGGTCAGTGGGGACAAATACCCTTGACCCAAAATTATTCACTGAAAATAATCCATAGCCGCGCGCATGCCAGTGTGCAGGATAACCAAAGTTCTCAGGATGGTCAATCATTGCAACTGTAATCTTCCTGCCATCTTTCTGAGCACTGAGCGCAACCCAGTCGGCCCGCTTTCCCCACACTGCACCACCTGTCAGGCCTTTGCTGTTGCGATAAACCCCGTTTACCCCTTCATTATTAAGAACCGGAACACCGGTTGGTTTGCCCTGCGCATCCGTGAATATTTCCGGCTCGGTGACAGGCTCCTCAAACGCGCGATCCATCCGGATGGCTGAAAGGCCTTCCTTGTTATCAAGCAATACAGTTGAGTCTGCGCTTCCGGGAAGCAAAACAGTATAGCGGTCAATCATCCTTAACTCAGGTGTGCCTGAGAAAATAAAAATCACCCGCTCACGCAGGTGCAGACTTTCCTCTTTGTCTATCCAGAAATTTTCAGCAGAGAGGGTTCCTGATTTTTCCCCGTCCTCAAATTCAGGAAAAGAATAATTTCTGACGGTACCGTATTTATGTTTTTCAGCATCAGGAATGGCAGATGAATTATTCCAGAAATCGAGGCCATCTACACTTCCGTAATTAAACCACATGCCTATGTGATGAGGATGATCTACACGCTCACCGGCACGCGGCGCGAGCGGATACCCCCGCGTTATAACAATACCACCCGGCGCATAAACCGGAAACAACACCGGCTTTTCAAGATCATTTGACACCAGATAAGAGGTGAAATTCTCCTCTCCTATAAAAACATCAACCCCACGATTATCCTCACGGATTTCAAATCGTACGGGTAGGTTTTGTGTATATCCTGTGGCGAAGGATAAAATCAGATAAACAACAACTGAAACAAAGCGTGTATTAATTGTGTGCATACGACACGGGGTTAACTACAGAAAGTTAAGATTTTCAATCTGAAGGTAAAAGCCCTCAATCGTAATCATCAATGAAACTATTGCCTGAAATTAAGCGCAGCCATCAGCAGCTTATATTTGGTGAGCATGGCTGCCTTTTCCCATTCCGGCAATTTTCCCACCTCACGATATTTCAGAAATTTTTCCAACACCTGTCCGAAATGTGCTTCATGACCATTGTGATAACTGTCCGGTACATGAACTTCAAAAGCTTTACCAGATTTACGAAGCACCACACCCGGAAATTTTTTGCTGACAGATTCAAATGCACTTATGATTTTTGAATCACTGGTTTCAGAATGAGGTTCAATGTAAAGAACCGGCTTAAAATTTTGTTCCTCCCCCTGTCGAATCACAAGATCTGATCCGCTGCCCGCCATAAAAGAATAATGAGTGTCCCCTTTGCCCGGACCGGCTTCAAAAGCCCAGTCAACTTTTATTTTAATATGACGACCTCTAAGGGTGTATAAAATATATCCATTGCAGTTAACCGCAATCACTGAATCTGAGGTCTTCAGCGTTTGAAAATCTGTAGGAAAATCAGACATCCCTGTAACTTTGGTGAATTGATCACGACTGAGTGGCGTGGTCCACTGTCCTGCCGAAATCAGCCTCACATCTTTTTCAAATTCAAGTACCTGCTCAGGAAAGCACGACCACTGAACAAGATCTGCAAGGTGGGTAGTCACATCAACAATTCCTGCACCCTGTTGTCTCGTATCCATAAACCAGGAAGGACGAATTAACGGCTTACCGGAAACCATCTTATAAAAATGATGGACACTCTCTTTAACAACAGCCGGAGCTTCCGGTGTCCCATTCTCGGGTTCGCCAAAAATTTCAGGAATCATGGATAACTCTCGCTGAAGAATGCTGGTGATTTCATAGCGCTCTGTCATGATATCATACAACAACAGACCTTTTTCTTCGGCAGTCTTAAAAGCTTCGACAAGCATTTCATACTGTTCCGGCTGAATAACCATCGGCTTATCTGCCAACACATCAAAACCTGCTTCAATGCTGCGCTTAATATATTCGGTCTTCCGGCTATTATTGCCGGCCAGCACCACCACATTACCTTTTTTTTCTGATAACATGCGCTCCACAAAATCATTTCCGGAATAGGTTACCGTTTTCCAGGAAGTTGGATTTTCGGAACGGGCGTTATAGCCGTTAATGCGATCCATATGAAGCTGCATATCCTTTCCCTCAGGAGCATATACATAAACGGTTTTGTCAATTCCCCCATGCATGGACTTCTGCACCAGCGCAGCATGAAAGTGTCCGGGATCAAGGGTGATCAGACGCACTGAATCAGACCTGTCACATGCGGCCATTGAAATAATATAAATAACTGCAAACAGATAAAACTGAAAAGATCTTTGCATTGGTTTTCAGGTGCCGGGAAATGACCCTGCAATTTAAAATTACAAAATCCGGAGTTACCACATTCTATGCGACTTTAGCCGACCGCAAGTACAGAAATCTGAAGAACTTAAGAAGACTTTTTAAGTTTCACTTTAGGGAAACTTTCTTATCGTTGCATGGTGGCCACAAATCAGAAGCATAGAAAGATTACTTTTTACAAGGACTACTTTCAGGATTTCTTCGAAAAACAAAACAAAAAAGTAAAAGCAAAAATCATTTAGACTTTTGAATTGGTTGAAGATTTACAAAGAGTACCGGAAACCTATCTTAAACACATTGAAAATACGGAAGGATTGTATGAAGTCCGTGTTCAATCAGGAAGCGATATTTTTAGAATTTTCTGTTTTTTTGACCAGGGACAATTAGTCGTTTTAGCAAACGGTTTTCAAAAGAAAACTCAAAAAACACCAAAAATGGAAATTGAAATGGCACTTAAAATAAAAGCAGAATATGAAAACGAAAAATAAGAACTTAATAACGCTCGAAGAGTTCAAAGAAAAGAACTATGGCAAACATGGAACCAAGAAACGTGATGAACTTGAATCAGGTTACGAAGCATTTAAAATTGGTGCGTTAATTCACGACACACGAATAGAAATGGGAATGACACAAGAGCAACTTGCTGAAAAAGTTGGGACAACTAAATCCTATATTTCTAAAATTGAAAACAATTTAAAAGAAGCTCGTATTTCGACACTTCAAAAAATCGTTGAACTTGGTTTTGGCGGACGACTTGAACTTAACATAAAAATCTGACGAACGACTTAAACTGAAAAAGAAAAACCGACCGGTTTCAGAATTCTTCAGACCGGCTCCTGCTGACTCAGGCAATGCCATGAGCCAAGTCCCCAGATCACATCCAACGAATCAATACCAACTACCTTTCTGTCAGGAAAACATTTCTGAAGAATTTCAAGCGCCTGATCATCCCGCGTGTCGCGGAAAGTAGGAACAGCCACGCAGGCATTGGAGATATAAAAGTTGGCATAGCTTGCCGGTAACCGCTGACCTTCATAAACCACCGGCGCAGGCATGGGCAACTCTACAATGTTAAGCGCAGAACCATCTCTGAGCTTCATTTTCTCAAGCGCCTCAACATTCTCTTTAAGCAGCAGATAATTTTCATCGTTCCGGTCGTGTTCAATCACAGTGACAACTGTATCACGGTTCACAAACCGTGTGATGTCATCAATATGTCCATCTGTATCATCACCAACAATGCCGTCACCAAGCCACAATACTTGTTCCATTCCGTAAAACTCCAGCAGGTATTCTTCAATCTGCTCATGGTTCAGGTGAGGATTTCTGTTTTTGTTTAACAAACAGGAAGTGGTGGTAAGCACTGTGCCATCACCATTGAAATCAACTGACCCGCCCTCCATGACAATGCCAGGATATACAACCGGAAGCTTAAGATTTTCTGCAACTTTTGTGGGTATGTCGTCATCCAGGTCAAACGGAGGGTATTTGTTCCCCCACGCATTGTAACCCCAGTCCACAATAATCTTCGGAATTGCCGCACCCTGATTCACCAGAAATGCCGGACCATGATCACGACACCATGCATCGTTGGTGGGATGAATATGAAACCGGATTCGGGATATATCAACACCTGCTTTATAAAGGTGTGATTCCGCAAAATGTCTCATAGAATCCCCTGCTACATTGATGTTAACAATTTCGCCTGCAGAAACTTCTTTAATGAACCTGGC
Source organism: Cyclobacteriaceae bacterium (assembly GCA_049430945.1). Lineage (GTDB taxonomy): Bacteria > Bacteroidota > Bacteroidia > Cytophagales > Cyclobacteriaceae > ELB16-189. The sequence continues at coordinate 265 of JBMTCO010000059.1, read as the reverse complement.
ATACGCGGGGTATATGGTATCAATCTTTCCGGGCCATGATGCTTCTTTGTGTGGCCAGCTCAGCCAGGTTGAAGCATGGGCAGCAAACTCCGCAGGAAAAGAATAGCCCAGCGACCGGGGCGTCTGCAGATTATCCAAACCTGCTGCCCGGAATTTCAGGGAACTACTCATCTAAATATCTTTTTGTAATGGGCTGATAGGAATCAATGCGACGATCCCTTAGGAAAGGCCAGTGGGTACGATAGTCGTCGCTCTGCTGAAGGTC
>JBMTCO010000058.1:0-15271 GCA_049430945.1 Cyclobacteriaceae bacterium | reverse complement strand
GGAGTTCCTGACGAAGTAGAAATCAAGGAAGGAACAGATCCAAATGATCCGAAGAGCTTTAAAGACACCGACGGAGATGGTGTGCCGGACTATGTGGAGACGGTACTATGGCCCAACCAGGGCTTACCTGAAGGAGATCCAACAGATCCGGATGACGGAGGTACGGACTCCGACGGTGACGGAGTCTCCGATTACCAGGAAACAAAGGAAGGAACAGATCCAAAAGATCCTAAAAAGTTCAAGGACAGTGATGGTGACTTGGTTCCTGACGATGTTGAAACCAAGGAGGGAACAGATCCAAATGATCCGAAGAAATTTAAAGACACCGACAGAGATGGTGTGCCTGATAATGTAGAACGGCAGGACGGAACAAGTTTCACCAATGCTGAAGACTTCACAGATTCCGATAAAGATGGATTGCCTGATTATTTGGAAAACGAACAGGGAACAGATCCATTAGATCCATCAGATTTTAAGGATACGGATGGAGATGGAGTACCGGACTATGTAGAAATTAAGGAAGGTACGAATCCAACTAATGCTTCAAACTTTAAGGATAGCGATGACGATGGCGTAGCTGATTATATTCAGGTGCGTTCAATTGAGGTAACGATAAAAGAAGATGTAGTTATAGTTTGGGGAGACGAAAATTATCGTTCAGCACTTCCGACGGAAATAGAAATAACCCTTGTCTCCGGAGTGAACGAAATGCTCGAAGTGGTTTGGAACGCTACTGAAACTGTGAATGTCCTGAAACGGGGCACCTATGAACTGATGGGAACATTGGTGATTCCAAAAGGCATTTACAATCCATACCTGGTTGAGGGATCGGTTGGTGTAACCGTACAACCAAAGCCATCGCCGCTGGATGTAACTATCAACAACAATACTTTTGAGGCCACTTCAAAAAGCTCTGTTATTCCTGTTGGAACCTTTGTAGTGAACGACCCGGTTGACGATATCCATACGGTAAGCTTGGATGGTGATGGTTCCGACAACAGCTATTTTGAAATCAAGGACAACATCTTGTACTGGAATAGTTCAGAGAGTTTATCTAACCGAACTTCGTTCAGCATTGCAGTCCTTGTAACTGACCGAGATGGCAATGTGATAGATAAAACCTTTGAGATCATTCGAACACGAGCAGCTGTCTCATCGTTGGTCATAGCCAACACCTTTACTCCAAATGGAGATGGATCAAACGATACCTGGGGAGTAAATGACTTACGGTTTTATGAGGGAGTGCTCATATCGGTATATGAACGAGGAGGTTCTTGTGTGTTCTTAACCGAAAATCCGGAGAACCGATGGGATGGTACCTATAACGGAAAAGAGATGCCCGTAGGTTCATATTTTTGGGTGATTCAGGTGGGAGAAACAGGCGAAACGAGGAGAGGTATTCTTAATTTATTTAAAAAATAAGATAAGGTAAAATGAACCAGGGATATAAAGGGAAAATGCTCCTCTAAAATCCCGGTTCATTTTTCTCTTGGATAAATAACAAACAATGAAAAAAATACTAATAATAAGTTTAGGGCTGCTTATCAGTGCAGGATCTTTTGGACAGTCTCGAAAGTACACATCCCAGTTTAGTCAATTGCAAGGTTACTTTAACCCTGCTCTGACCGCCTATGAAGGTTCTATGGTTAAAGGCTTTGTTCGAAATCAATGGGCAGGATGGGAAGGAGCTCCGAAGAGCTATTTTCTTTCTGCAGAACTGGACTTCGCTGACCTTGGCGGTTCCGGCGAACTTGGTAAGCATGCCATAGGTTTGAACATACTTAATGACGAGTATGGTGCCTTCAATGATACAGAGTTGATTATCAGTTATTCAACTCGGGTACGGGTGAGTGAGAAAGCCGGCCTGCGCATGGGAGCAGGACTAAACATTAACAGCATCCGCCTGGACGCTACCCGGCTAACAACAGATCAAGCAGATGACCTCATTCTGGGCTCATTTAATGGAGGTTTTCCCAAAATGAATTCCCTGGACCTGAATATGGGAATGTCTATTACACATCCTAACTACTACATTTCCTATGGAATAAGCAATATCAACCAGGGGAGTATCAGCAGTGGAGATATATTTATGGATAAGAAGCCACGGGTAAGCATTATGCAGGCAGGCTACCGCAATAGCTTCAGCAATTCGCTAACTGTAATCACCAATTCAATGTGGAGAAGCCAGGCAGACCTGCCTGCGAATTTAGAGTTCAACTTAAAGCTCTTATACAAGGATAAATTATGGGTAGGTGGCGGGCATCGCGTGGACTATGCCAACAATGTGCAGTTGGGACTTATGATGGGCAAACTACGGTTTGGCTATGTATATGAGCGACCAATGTTAAAGAGCTATTTATTACCCAATGATACCCATGAACTCCTGATCAGCATGCGTCTGTTTGGAGGGGAAAATGAAATTTGGTAAAACCCCCTCACTCCAGCACCTCACTGAAATCATTAAAGGTCTTCTTCAGATCCTTCGGGTCTATTTTACTTGTCCGCTGTGAAGCATCAAGCTCAAGTAAAATAAGCTTCTGATTGTTCAGGATGGGAAGTAACTTTTCCCTGTCAGTATCAAATTCTTTTTTCCTGCGCTCAGACTTCAGGGAATATTTCCTGGCAAAATTATCACCTTCCACCTGCAGCTGATTGCGGATCTCCACACAGATCTTCATCTGCTCCATAATATCCGACTTTGACTTACCGATAACTTCAGTGGCCTCCAGCGTGCCAAGTGTTAAAACAGTTGTACCCCCGATACCACTTACAACTTTTGACGATTCAGTCGGTAACACCACCGGAGACAATCCCGTGGCTGCACCAAGGGAAGCATTTATAATCGCGCGATGCTTTTTGCCGCGCTTCGCCTGCTTGTACAACTTACTCAGATCAGCATATTTTCCATCAAGCTGATCCAGCAATGACTTTGCTGCAGTAAGAGAGTTCACATACTTCTGATAGATGAACTTATCTTTCTCATCAAGGTTTTCCGCATCTGTCACTTTAATCCTGATTCTGCGCTGAACTCTGTTTGCAGCCCTATCAAGAGCAAAAAACGTCAGATCAACCTGACGGGATTTTTCTGCCTCGTCAACAAACTTATATCCCGGACTCCAGCTGAATTCAGCCTGCGTGGAAGAATTCTCATGGTAAACAGTTGAAGGAACCCGATTGTCAGAAGCAACAAAGCCCCCGGCAGACAGATTCTCATCTCCGTTCGGATCAGATATATAAATTTTGAAATTCACCACTTCATCTTCCTTGATTGAATAGACACTGTCGCCCGGAACAAGAATAAGTTCCGGCGGAAGGTCAAGCTGGGTATGCGCAATTCTGATTTTTCCGCGTCGCTCTGCTTTTTCAGGTTGATCCTGAACAATGAACTCAACAATCATTCCCGTTTTCATTCCGGCATACTGACTGCGTGAAGGTGTCCATGAAATCTGGCCCTGTGAACTGATCTGCATTCCTTCAGGCATGGTGTTCTGGACAGGCTTGAACAACATGGGATCACCATCCGGATCATGGACATAGTCAGACGAAATCTGGTAATTGTTTTTCACACCCTGCCTGACATAAAATACAGGCAGATCTTCTATTACAGGTTCCCTGTTGACATGATGTACGATAAAAGTCAGCGCCTGCCGGATACTTCTGTTGTCGGTAAGTGTGGCCGCAAACATCACGGTTATGTCCTTCGGCCGGTCCGTTCTGCCCACGGTATTATATCCGGGGTTCCAGGTAAACCGGCCTGCCGAATCAAGTTCCATTCCTTCAACTTCTCCGCCGTTCAGGTAAAAATGCCGGACAGCTGTTGAATCAAGGGATATCACCATAAATTCAACAGATTCGCCTTCCCTGATGTTGCTGAAATCACTGCTTGTAAAGCGGAAATGCTGAGCTGAGACCTGAAAACAAACTGAAAAGAGCAAAAAACAAAGAATCCGGGGCATCATTTTAAATCAAGGTGCAAAGTTAATTACTTACTAAAACATAACTTGTCTGCTCAATGGCGAAAAGATTAACGGAAAACAGTAAAGAAAATTTCTTTGCTGATGTTTTTGAGATCGTAAAACTCATTCCCAAAGGAAGAGTTTCAACTTATGGCGCCATTGCAAATTGTCTGGGTCTTAAATCAGGGGCCCGGATGGTGGGCTGGGCCATGAATGCCTCCCACGGCGAAAAAGGGGTGCCTGCGCACAGGGTGGTGAACCGAAATGGATTGCTGACCGGGAAAATGCACTTCAAAACTCCCCAGACAATGGAAACCAGGCTAAAGGCTGAAGGCATAAAAGTCGTGAAAGACCAGGTGGTGAACTTTGAAAAACTTTTCTGGGATCCCGCAGAAAAGATTTTCGGAAAAAAATAATCAGGATTTTTTTGAAACAACCCACAAGCCGGCCATGGTCAGAAGGCCGTTGATGATCAGTATTTCAATGTCAATCTGATATCCCCCGAACCACACAGGGGCATTGGAACTAAGGATGTAAGACACGCATGGCGCCACAAGGCAAACAGCAAGGACCGGCCAGCCTGAAATCTTATGCTTTGTCATCAATCCGAATGCAAACAATCCAAGCAAAGGTCCATAAGTGTAACCTGCAACTTTTAATACGGCGTCTATCACTGATTTCTGATTGATTTCACGGAACACAAGAATGATGGCCAGAAACAACAATGAAAATCCGATGTGGACCATAAATTTCTGCCTGCGCTTTACCGCTTCAGTCTTTGCTTTGAAATTCAGAAAGTCAATACAAAAAGAGGTGGTCAATCCTGCGAGCGCCGAATCTGCGCTGGCATAAGAGGAGGCGGTGATTCCGAGCAGAAAAAATATTCCGACCAGCAAACTGAAATGATTCAGTGCCAGCAGCGGAAACAGCTGATCAGAAGTTGCAGGCCTTTCAATCTGATGCTGTGCACTGTAGAGGTACAACAAGGCGCCCAGTGTCAGGAACAATAAATTCACGAATACAATAATCAGGCTGTACCAGAACATATTTTTCTGAGCGTCCCCTAGCGACCGGCAGGTCAGATTTTTCTGCATGATCTCCTGATCCATCCCCGTCATGGTCAAGGCAATAAATGCTCCGCCAAAAAATTGCTTTGGAAAAAACAATCCGCTCTTAGGATCATCAAAATGAAACATTTTAGAGTATTCACTTCCTGAGATGGCTGAGACCAGTCCGCTGAAGGAAAGATTAAGGTCTGAAGCAATTTGCCACACGGCAATGACAACAGCAGAAACCAAAAACAAAGTCTGAAAAGAGTCGGTATAGACGACAGTCTTCACACCACCGCGGAATGTATATACCCAGATGAGCGCGATGGTTGTTGCAACCGTGACGAAAAACGGAACGCCCCATGCATCAAATAAAAAAAGCTGAAGCACGGTTGCTGCAAGATATAAACGCAGTGCAGAGCCGACTGACCGGGAGACCATAAAAAACAATGAGCCTGTACGGTAGGCCCATTTATCGAACCGCTCCTCCAGGTAGGTATAGATGGATACCAGATTCATCCGGTAGTACAGCGGCATCAGCACATACATGATGGTCCAGTATCCGAGCAGATAACCTATCACGACCTGGAAATAGGCAAATCCGATTTTACCGACATTGCCCGGAACAGAAATGAATGTTACACCTGATAAAGAAGAGCCGATCATCCCAAATGCCACCAGATACCATGGTGATTGACGGTTGGCAGTAAAAAATGTGTCTGTGGTTGCACCCCTGGAAGTGTACCAGGCGATGGCAATCAGGATTAAAAAGTAACCAATGAGAATACTGACAACAAGTGTGGGGTTCATAGACCCCAAACTGTCCAATTTTTTTTACTTTTGAAAGTTCAATCCGTTCAAATCATGCGACTTTCTGCAAAGGAACAGGAAATGACGGACGTGCTTGAAGTCACGGAAGTCACAGACCTGCTGGATCTGGTTTTATTTAATGATGATGTGAATACATTCGAACATGTTATCACAACATTGGTTCGCGTCTGCCGTCATACCCATGAACAGGCAGAGCAGTGTGCCTATATCGTACATTACCGCGGAAAGTGCACTGTTAAAAACGGCACTTTTGATGAGCTTCGTCCGATGCGCGATGCCATTTGTGAGGCAGGAATTGACGCAAGAATTCTTTAATTAACATCGCCCCCCGCGTGGAATTTTCTTCAAAGCTGTTGGCAGAGGCCGTTGAACAGATCTCCAGACTGCCCGGCATCGGAAGAAAAACCGCACTTCGCCTTGCACTCCACCTTGTCAAAGAACATCCCTCCATGACGCATCAGCTTTCCGATTCGCTGAAGCGCCTGCGTTCAGAAATAAAAATCTGCAACACTTGTTTCAATATCTCTGATCATGACACTTGTGAACTTTGCCGCAGCGCCAGACGCGACAGGTCTATGATTTGCGTGGTGGAAGACACCCGCGATGTAATGGCCATTGAAAATACGGCGCAGTATCAGGGCCTTTATCATGTGCTGGGAGGTGTGATATCTCCGGTGAATGGGGTTGGTCCCGGCGACCTTCGCATTGACGCGCTGATCCGCCGCATTACGGCTGAAGGATCGGGTGTCAGTGAAGTCATCATGGCTATCAGCCCGACGATGGAAGGTGATACCACGGCATTTTTTATTAACCGTAAATTGTCAGACCTCAAGATTCGGGTCACGACCATAGCCCGGGGCATTCCGGTTGGCGGCGATCTGGAGTATGCCGATGAAATAACCCTTGGAAGAAGCATTACTTCAAGAACTCCGATGAATTGATGTCTCTCAAGCCCTAACGATTGTAACCTTTCAGGTTTAATTATTTTTGCTCCGAAATCCTTCAACCATGAACCGATTATCCAACCGAATCAACGCCATTGAAGAATCAGCAACCCTTGCCATGGCCGCTAAGGCCCGTGAGTACAAGCAAAAGGGAATAGATGTAATCAGTCTGAGCCTGGGGGAACCTGATTTCAGGACACCGGCACACATTTGTGAAGGAGCCAAAAAGGCGATTGATGACGGTAAGTTTTTTGCCTATCCTCCCGTGAATGGTTATCTGGATCTGCGCGAAGCAATCGCAGCAAAATATCTGAAGGATCAGGGTATTGCATATAAACCGGACCAGGTTGTTGTCTCGAATGGCGCAAAACAATCCATTGCAAATGTGATGTTTGCCCTCCTGAATCCGGGTGATGAGGTCATCATCTTTGCACCTTACTGGGTGAGCTATGATGCACTGGTCAGACTCTCGGAAGCTACGCCGGTGATTGTAAAAGGTGGCATTGAAAATGATTTTAAGGTCACAGCGGAACAGGTTCAAAAGGCGATTACTCCGAAAACCAGAGCAATCATATTTTCTTCTCCCTGTAACCCGACAGGTTCTGTATTCAGTAAGGCTGAACTGGAGTCCATTGCAAAGGTGGTGATGAGTCATCCTGATCTGCTGATCATTTCAGACGAGATCTATGAGCACATCAACTTCACCGGAGAGCAGGTGAGCATTGCAACTTTTCCGGGAATGATGGACCGCACGGTCATTGTTAATGGTTTTGCGAAAGGGTATGCCATGACAGGCTGGCGCGTTGGTTACATCTGTGCTCCGAAATGGGTGGCGGACGCGGCAAATAAAATGCAGGGTCAGCTGACTTCAGCCAATAGTTCTATTTCTCAGCGTGCGGCTTACGCGGCCCTGACCGGAGATCTGACGCCCACCCAGAAAATGGTTGAAGAATACCGCGCCCGCCGTGAGATTGTATATGCACTGCTGAAGGAGATCCCGGGCGTAAAAGCAAACTATCCTCAGGGTGCCTTTTATTTTTTCCCTGATGTAAGTTCCTATTTTGGAAAATCAGATGGCAACGTGACCATCAAAAATGCGGATGATCTTTGTTTGTGGCTTCTGGATTCAGCACATGTTTCGCTGGTGCCGGGCGGCGCTTTCGGTGACGAAAACTGCGTCAGACTTTCATATGCCGCATCTGAAAAAGATCTTCGCGAAGCCCTCTCAAGAATCAGGAAGGCTCTGGAAACTCTCAAATAATTTTTCAGGAATTCTGCTGCAGCATTTCTCTCAGTGCAGATACCACTGTGCCGGAACTTATTTGCTGCATACATGCATGGTCTTTCCGGGGACATTTCTCCAGACCATAAACGGAACAGGGTCTGCAGGTTAATGTTTCTGCAGGTATTTCAATGATTCTGTTTCGGGAGTTTGGTAAAGGTCCAAAACCTATACCGGTATGTGTACCGCCCCAGATGGAAAGTACAGGCGTACCGCACAGCGAAGCAAGATGCATATTGGAAGAGTCCACACACACCATTACCTCAAGCTGCCTCATCAGTGCCAGCTCATCTTCCAGAGAGAGTTTGCCGGCAATGTTGATGCAGTTTTCAAATCCGGCTGAAAGCGTTTCAAGCTTTTCAATTTCAGCTTTTCCTCCTCCGAACAAGAAGAAGACAATATTTTTTTCTCCTGAAAAACTTCTGATGACTTCAGTAAACTTTTCCAGGGACCAGATTTTTGTGAAGTGCGCTGCAAAAGGTGCAATGCCGACAAGTCTTTTATCCATTGCAGTTTGTAAAAAAGCAGGAAGACTGCGGCCGGTTATTTTCTGATCCGGGGGCGGTGAAAAACCACCGGAGATTTTAAGTCCGGCTTCTGTGAGGGCAAGCCGGTAGCGTTCACAGGTATGAGGCAGTGGCTTAAGCAAGGATTTATCTTTTAACCTGATAAATGATTTTTTTTCTTTCCTGCCTTTGTTGAAAACAATTATTCGGATGTTATGAAACTGAAGCAGGAATCTGACTATGCGCGTCCGGAGATGATCATGGACATCAATTACAACATCCGGATTCAAAGCTCTGATTTCCGCCGTAAGTCGCAGCAGACCTGAAATCCCCTTAAATTCTGAATCAACATCAGCAGGGAAAACATGTACGGACCGGATTGATTTAAATAACCCTGAAAATTTAGTTCTTGTGACAAGCGTAATTTTTGTTCCGGGATTTTCTTCTGCCGCCGTTTTTAAAATCGGAGCAAGAAGCGCCACATCACCCATAGCGGAAAAACGAAGAACAACAATATGAGCCGGTGCGGCCAAACTTCAGGATTTTTTGTTGTATAAAACCGGATTGAGACTACTGTCATTATACATTTTCATCTGCCGGTAAACCTTGATCTTTCTTTTTCCGGCGCCAACATCTTCCATCAGCTCATCAAAACACTTTCCCATATCGACGCGTTGTTCATTCAGAATATCCAGTTTGGCCTGACATTTTAAAATATGCTCAGCGGATACATCTTTTCTTTCCGTCTGCTCACGCATATGCCAGATTTTCAGGATCAGGATACTCATGCGGTCGAGCAGCCATGCCGGGGTTTCGCTGTTTAATCGTGCTCCCGCATCCGGAATAATCATGCTGAAGTGAGAAACGATTCTGTCATCTATCTGCTCCACGATGTCAGTCCGGTGCTGATTGGATCGGTCAATTCTTCGCTTTAATTCCAGGCCTTTCAACGGATCCATGGCAGGATCACGGATGATATCTTCCAGGTGCCACTGAACTGTATCTATCCAGTTTTTAAGATAGCACAGTGCTTCAAAAGAATCTTCCTGAAACGGGTTTTGAATGGCTTGATCTACATTGTTGAACCGGTGATAGTCTTCAACACTTTGTTCAAAGATCCGGTAACAATCAGCAGAATTGAACATTTGAATGAGCTCTGTGGTTTTCAGCAGTTGCCGCAAAAATGCAGAAAATCGCGCAATTACTTATTCAGGATTTTCCAGCATCCGCAGCACCTGTTCCGTATAATCTTCCAGTGGCCGTGGAGAACTTGACAACATCACGATGAATAAATTTTTTTCAGGTATCATCACAAAGTTCGCCCTGAAGCCACCCTGACTTCCTGTATGCCCGATGGTTTTATATCCTGCTGCAGTTTTCCCGATAAACCAGGACCAGCCGATTTTTTCCGGCTCTGAATCCTGCCAGCCATTGAAAGTTTTAATCTCCATTGATTCATCAATGGTCTGCTTACTCAGAAATGCGCCTGTGCGAAGCGCTCTCTCATAGGCCGCCAGCTCATCAACCGAGCTCCAGACACCACCGTTGCCGGAGGCTGCAAAAGTCGGCTCTTCCATATAATCTTTTTCCAGCCATGCTCCTCTTGAAAAAATATATCCATGAGCTACTCCGGTTTGCGGATGCGAACCATCGGTGATGGTGCTCAGCGACATATCCGCAGGAATCATAATCTGTTCCCGAACATAATCCTGCCATCTTCCTTCGAATGACTCAACAATTAATGCCAGTGCATTAAAGGCAGGATTGGAATATTCAAACTTTGTTCCCGGCTCAAAATTTACTGAGTTGGTTTTAAGAATCGGCGCCCAGTTTTCCGCATCTTTTGCAGTCAGGTAATATACGCTGTCATTGTATGGATACCTGATATCCGGCAGTCCGGATGTGTGGGTAAGCAGATGTTTGATCTTCACTTTTTGTCCGATTTCTTTCTTTACCCAGTCAGGAAAAAATTTGATAAGACTGTCTTCAAGTGATAGTTTGCCCTCATCCCGAAGTTTCAGGATGGCATTGGAAACAAAAGTTTTACTTACCGAACCGATATTGAAAAGTGTTCCGGTGGTAACCGGCGTTCCCGACTTAAGATCGGCCAGGCCGTAACCTGCTGAGAAAATTACGGAGTCGCCGGATTTTATTAAAACTGCTGCTCCGGGTTCGGATGCCGGAAACAAGGATTGAAAGTAGGTTTCAAATTTTTGTGCCTGATTATTTTCTGAGGTTGTTCCGGAAAACTGAAACCATAACAGGCCGGAAAAAATGAACCCTGTGGTGATGAGCCACAGGGTTATGTTAAATTTTTTGGGCGAGGTAATCATTTTTTCTTGTTGAGATCCGGCAGCAGAAAATCATCCAGTGCGCTGGGGCGTGCCATCATGTCCTCAATATCCTTTACGGTGCGGGGTGCACTTTTTGAAAGATGTTCATAACCTGTTTTGGTGATCAGGTAATCATCCTCAATCCTGACAGAGAGGCCCCTCCACTTTGGATCCACATCGGCATTGAGCGGGATATAAATTCCCGGTTCAATGGTGATGGTCATATTTTCTTCAAGTTTCTGGTATTCACCTTTGTCATGAACATCAAGCCCGATGTGGTGACAGCAACCGTGCGGATAATATTTACGCACTTCGTTATCTGTTTTTATGATGCCCTGCTCTTTTAATCCGCGTGCAATAACCTTTTGTGTTGCTTTCAGAAGATCAGGGAAAGGAGTTCCCGGTTTAGAAATAGCCATCGCAGCCTCCTGTGCTTCAAGAACCAGCTCGTAAATGAATTTCTGTTCGTTGGAAAACTTTCCGCTGATGGGTATGGTTCTGGTGATGTCTGCGGTATAACCGCGATACTCGGCACCGAGGTCCATCAGGATCAGATCCTTATTATCCACCTGTGGCACATAGTTTTCAGTGTAATGCAGGATACAACCGTTATGTCCTGCGCCTACAATCGATGGATACCCAAGGTCTTCGGCCTGATATTTTTTAAATACAAACTCATGAATGCCCTGAATCTCTCTTTCTGACATGCCCGGCTTGATAGCCTTCATGACTTCAACCTGACCTGCGCAGGAGATGCTCACGGCCATGCGGATTAACTCAAGTTCTTCTTTCGTTTTTACTCCGCGAAGCTGCGCCATCAGGCCGCCAAGATTTTTAACATTCAGGTTGTTCGCAGGCTTCTCAACACCCAGCAGTGACTGGTTTTTTTCAGGATATCCTGCCTTGGATTTGAACTGAATGATCAAATCGTATAAGTCAGCAGAGTCGGCTTCATTACGGACATCATTTTCAAAGTCAGTAAACAATACCTGACTGAATTTTGAAAAGTCGACAGGATATCTTTTGAATTCACCTCCGTTGAAAGCCATCTTAAATCCGAGTGTTTCAGAAACACCGGTTGGGCCAAGTCTTCTTCCTGTCCATTGTTCGGCTCTTTCATTTCGCGACTGGACAAAAATGATTTCATCATAGTTTCCGCCGTTGAGCTGTTGTTTTTCTTTAAAAATCATCAGCACTGCATTTGGTTCACGATAACCTGTCAGATAATAAAAGTCCGGATCCTGGTGATAGGTATAATCCACATCGTTGGCCCGGTTGCGGACGGGGTTTGCAAAAAACACGGCAACTGAATTTGCCGGCATTTTTTCTCTGAGTTTCTGACGACGCTCCAGGTGGAACTCCTTCTTCAGAAAATCATCGGGGAGCAGCTGCATCTGCGCCTGTGTTTCAGTAATAAAAATAATTACCATCGCCAGGGTTGCGGCGATACGAAGCGTACTAAAAAGAAATTTCATCGTTTATAGGTTAAAAATTTTAATTCCGAGGTTGTCCGGCTCAAACCGGTTCGGTTTGAAAATTAATAATTTATAACTGAAAATCTGTTAAACTTTTTTCTGCTTACGGTCATGAAAAGCACCCTGATAATCAGGATCCTCTTTACGCCGCTGCTGGTCAATTGCCCGTGCCATCACTTGTGATTCCGGGTAGGGAGTTTCTTCGATGATTACATCATCAGGAATCCGCAGTATGCTCACTTTTTCTTTTATGACGCTTTCGATTTTACTCAAATGATACTCATCGGAGGGGCTCACAAGCGTATATGAATCGCCCGTGTTGGATGCTCTGCCGGTTCGTCCGATGCGGTGTACATAATCGTCGTAGACAACAGGCACATCAAAGTTGATCACCTGGGTTACTTTTTCTATGTCAATGCCGCGTGCGGCTACATCAGTAGCCACCAGGATTCTTACAGTACCTTCACTGAATTCACGGATGGCATTGATTCTGGTATTCTGTCCCTTATTGGCATGGACGGCCTTCACTGTTCCTGAACCTGTCCGCTCGAGATATTTTGAAATGTTATCTGCTGCCTCCCTGGTTCTGGTAAATATTATAACCCGGCTCCATGCTGCATCTTTGAGCCAGTGTGAAAGCAGATTTAATTTTGTTTTGAAATTCGGCACTCTTACCTGATACTGGCTGATCATACGGGCAACCGTCGCCTGTGGGGTCACCTCAATCCTCAGCGGAAAATCCAGAAATTCCTGAGACATCTTTTCAACACGTGGAGAAAAAGTTGCGCTGAAAAGCAGATTTTGTCGTTTGGAGGGAAGCACCTCAAAAATTTTACGGAGCTGAGGCATGAAATTCATATCCATCATTCTGTCGGCCTCATCAATGATCAGTGTCTGAATGAACTTTGCCGGAACACCTTCCCTGAGGTACAGTTCCATAAACCTGCCGGGTGTGGCCACAATCAGGTCGGTTCCCTGCTCAAGTTCGTCGAGCTGTGCTTTTGGTCCGACGCCGCCATAAAGCGCTGTAATCCTTAGATCTGTGTGATTGGCCAGAGCGCGGCCATGATTTGTGATCTGGATGACCAGCTCCTTTGTTGGAGCAAGAACCAGGGCACGGGGTGCACTTCCCTGATGGTATCTGAGTTTCAGCAGAACAGGCAACAGATAGGCTGCGGTTTTTCCTGTACCGGTTTGTGCGATTCCAATGACCTGCTGTCCCCCGGCAATCGCAGGAATACATCTTTTCTGAATCTCAGTAGGCACTGAAAATCCACAATCCGAAATTCCCTGCAGGAGTTGTTTATTCAGTTTAAAGGACTCCCAGCTTGTATCAACTGCTTCCACCTGGCTTATCTTTGCGGTATGAGTATAAAAATTTTCAACGCGAAGATAGTAAACGAGGGGTTGGTGACAGAAGGAGATGTTTTCATTCAAAATGGCCGTATTGAAAAGATTGGACCCTCATCAGACAGAAAAGCAGCAACAGAAATTGATGCCGCCGGCAGGTATTTGTTACCCGGAGTCATTGATGACCAGGTCCATTTCCGTGAGCCCGGCCTCACGCACAAGGGAAATATTTACTCCGAATCACGCGCTGCAGTGGCCGGTGGGGTAACCTCTTTCATGGAAATGCCAAATACCGCCCCGCCTGTATTTAACCACAGGCTGCTTGAAGATAAATATGAGATTGCGGCCCGGTCATCGGCGGCCAACTATTCATTCTACATGGGAACTTCAAATGATAATTTTGAAGAGATCATGAAGACAGACCTTTCAAAGGTCTGCGGATTAAAAATATTTATGGGTTCTTCAACGGGAAATCTGCTTGTTGATGATCCGGCACTGCTGGAAAAAATTTTTTCATCGTTTCCCGGAATAATTACCACCCATTGTGAGTACGAACCATTGGTTCGGCAGCGTACTCAGGAGTTCAAAGAAAAGTACGGAGATACCGCAACTGCCGATCTGCATCCGATCATCAGAAATGAGGAAACCTGTTATTTATCATCCTCAATGGCAGTAGGGCTGGCAAAAAAACATGGAACAAGGCTTCATGTTCTTCATATTTCAACCGAAAAGGAAACGCATCTGTTCTCAAATGATTTGCCTCTGGAAAAGAAAAATGTGACTGCTGAGGCATGTATTCATCATTTATGGTTTTCTGATGCTGATTATGCCGGACTTGGTAATCTGATCAAATGGAATCCTGCAATAAAAACGGCAGCCGACAGAGAAGGAATATTTAAGGCCTTGCTGGAAGACCGTATTGATGTCATTGCTACGGATCATGCCCCTCATACGATGGAAGAAAAAGAAAAACCATTTTTTGATGCTCCCTCCGGCGGTCCGCTGATTCAGCATTCGCTGGTAGCCATGCTGGAATTTTATCATCAGGGAAAAATTTCCCTTGAAAAAGTTGTCCGTAAGATGGCCCACAATCCTGCGATACTTTACAGGATTGAGGATCGTGGATTTATCCGTGAAGGTTACTGGGCAGACCTGGTGCTGGTAGATTTGAATAATCCATGGACCATTTCAAAAGAAAATATTCTGGCAAAATGCGGATGGTCACCATTTGAAGGAAATACATTTCGTTCTAAAGTTGTTAACACCATCGTTTCCGGCCGGCTGGTTTATGAAAACGGAAAGGTTGCAGAGGGCATTTTCGGAAAGCGACTTGGTTTTTCCCGGTTGAATTCCTGAACAGCTATCCCCGGTTGCCGGAATCCTGAACTAAATCCCGGGAGAATAACGAATAGACTTTCCCTGAAACAAAAAACCCTTGAGATACCGGATATCGCAAGGGTTTTAAAATTTTAGGGTGAAAGACGGGGCTCGAACCCGCGACCCTCAGAATCACAAT
Source organism: Cyclobacteriaceae bacterium (assembly GCA_049430945.1). GTDB lineage: Bacteria > Bacteroidota > Bacteroidia > Cytophagales > Cyclobacteriaceae > ELB16-189. Next base: position 29 of record JBMTCO010000058.1, on the reverse strand, counting down.
CTGATGCTCTAACCAACTGAGCTACATCC
>JBMTCO010000057.1:0-15291 GCA_049430945.1 Cyclobacteriaceae bacterium | reverse complement strand
GATCCTGATCAGGATTATTGATGAAAATAATCAGGTAATTTTTGACCTGGCCAAAGGCTCCGGAACATTCACCATTGATGGTCGTGAAGAATGGTACACAGCATCACAGGAAATACTCTTTGACAATACAAAACAGGAACTCAGTTTCCTTTACGAAAAGGGTTCGGATTATAATTCAGGAAATTATACGGTTGAAATCTTTGCAGGGGATTCTAAAATCGGCACAACCATGTTTATTGTGAAGTAAGAGGTTAATTTAAAAGCATCTTCATTTTGCCGGAATACGCTGATTCAAGGTTTGAAAACGATTGTATCCGTAGGTAGTGTCAGAAGCCGATGGTTGCCGGTATCCACTTTTATTTTCGGGTGGCGGGTTATAAAACTTTGAATGTCAGCTCCAGCAATTGAATGTCCGAAAACATAAACTTCCTCCAGTGAACCAATGGCAGCAATGTCGTTCAGATCTTCCGCAGAGATATTTGTTGAAATCAGATTAAGATACCTGAGATGTTTCAGATTTTGTAAAGATTTGAGCGCACCAGTCTGAATGCGGGCACCATTCAGATAAATCTTTCTCAATTGAAGAGCAGTGCAATAATCAGCGAGTAAATCCCTGTCCAGAATTGCACCGGCAAGATTGAGAGAAACTAGGTTTGTTGCGATTTCTCTGTAAGCCGTCCAAAAGGTTGAATTCTGAGTGATTTCAACAGGAACTCCTATTTCCAGGTAATTACCGGCAGCGGAAAGCGGCTGAATGGTCACCCCAAAATCTTTCCTAAGCGTAAGTATTGCTTTCTCCGATGGTTTCTCACCTGGGTCATCCGGCCACCGTGAAACAGCAGCACGAATGGACTTCTGCTCAAGCCATTTTTGATATACCGGTACATTACTTTCCTGAACTGTTCCTTCAAATGAAGCTCCTGCCATAACCCACCCTGTAATGAGATCAATTTCAAAGCCGGTAAGCTGGAGTTTTTCAGAAGGTGGCATATGATCTTCATGGTCTATAGGTAGTTTTATTCTATTCAGTAGCTCACCGGGCTTATTTCCCTCCTTGAGTAAAACCATACCTGCAGCCCCGCCCTTCAGTATGCCGGCCTGGGTATCCAATCTGAGTTTTCCTTTTTGCTTTTTCTGGCCATGGCAGGCAATACACTTTTCCTCAAAAATCGGGGCTATTATCTGTTCATAGACCCGAACCGGAGCAATTGTATTCACCGGATCTGATAGAACTTCTGAGGTTGAGTCGTCCTCTTCCATTGCCGGGTTAAGATATCCACGCCCATGAGTAAGAGCGCCTCCGAAATTTCCGGTAATGGTGAGGGTGCCCATCAGTGCGAGAAATACAATCAGCCTGGCAGGCTTTCGGCGAGATTTGGGAAGGTATTTACCGTAGTTAACTACTACCAGCAGCATCACCGCAAACGCAAGGGTTATAAAAGCAAAAAGTCTGTGCCTCAGTAAAAGATCAGGCTCATAACCTCCCTCTTCAGAAAGCAGCAACCCTGTTACCACGGATAGCGCCGAGGACACTGCACCTGCAAATATTGCTACCGGGACAGAACCCCTGACCTTGCGAAACCGCCTGGTATAGGATAATAGTTCAAGTAAAAAACCAAGAATCAGAATTCCGATGGGAAAATGAACCAAGATGGGATGTAACCTTCCGAAAAACTCAGAGCTCATATTCCAAAGTTAGGTTGTGCGTATTGAAATACTTCCTGACATTCTGCCATTTTTTCCATTCTGCTGCCAATTGATGCCTCAAAAAGTGCATATTTGCCGGCCTTAAAGTGAAAAATTGACCGAAAAAACCCCTGATGGGTCAGTGGCATGAAAATCGATATGACGGGGCAGAAGTTTTAAAAATTAAACTTATTAAACAGTTAGATATGGCAAAGATTACTTTCAAACCAAATGAGGACAGGGTTCTTGTAGAGCCTGCACCTGCGGAGGCAAAAACTGCATCCGGCATTATTATTCCAGACACCGCCAAGGAAAAACCTCAGCGCGGAAAAGTTGTTGCAGTAGGAGACGGACTGAAGGACAAGCCCGTAACCGTAAAGGTTGGCGACCAGATTCTCTACGGAAAGTACTCTGGTACTGAGCTTACCATTGATGGTAAGGAGTACCTCATTATGCGTAACTCTGACATTTTCGGAATCATCTGAATTAACCCTTAAACAAAGAAAACATGGCTAAAGAAATAACATTTGATACCGCCGCGCGCGATCGTATTAAAAAAGGTGTGGATAAACTTTCAGACGCTGTAAAAGTTACCCTTGGTCCAAAAGGACGCAACGTCATTCTTGATAAAAAGTTTGGTGCTCCGACTGTCACAAAAGACGGCGTATCTGTTGCCAAGGAGATTGAGCTGAAAGATCCGATTGAAAACATGGGCGCACAGCTTGTTAAGGAAGTAGCTTCCAAAACTGCAGATGCTGCAGGTGACGGAACCACGACTGCAACAGTGCTTGCTCAGGCTATTTTTGCTCACGGCATCAAGAACGTTGCTGCAGGTGCAAATCCTATGGATCTGAAGCGTGGCATTGACAAAGCTGTTACTGCAATTGTTGAAAATCTTGCCAAGATGAGCAAGACCATCAAGAGTTCACAGGAAATTGCTCAGGTTGCAACCATATCCTCCAATAATGATGTGGCCATCGGTAAGATGATTGCCGAGGCTATGGATAAAGTCGGAAAAGATGGTGTAATCACAGTTGAGGAGGCAAAAGGCACTGAGACTGAAGTAAAGACTGTTGAAGGCATGCAATTTGACCGCGGATATCTTTCTCCCTATTTCGTCACAAATACAGAAAAGATGGAAGCAGAGCTGGATTCTCCTTACATTCTGATTTACGATAAGAAGGTTTCCTCAATGAAAGAGCTTCTGCCTGTTCTTGAGGCTACCGCCCAGACCGGAAAGCCCCTTGTAATTATTGCAGAGGAAGTTGAAGGTGAAGCCCTTGCTACCCTGGTGGTAAACAAAATCCGGGGTGCATTGCGCGTTGCAGCCGTTAAAGCACCCGGTTTTGGAGACCGCCGCAAGGCAATGCTGGAAGATATCGCAATCCTTACCGGCGGACAGGTGATCAGCGAGGAGCGCGGTTTCAAACTTGAAAATGCAGGTCTGGAAATGCTTGGACGTGCAGAGCGTGTCATTATTGATAAAGACAACACAACCATCGTTAATGGTGCAGGCAAAAAGAGTGAGATCAACGGCCGCATCGGTCAGATCAAAGCTCAGATTGAAACAACCACATCAGATTACGACCGTGAGAAGCTTCAGGAGCGTCTTGCTAAACTCAGCGGTGGCGTTGCGATCCTCTACGTTGGTGCTGCCACTGAAGTTGAAATGAAGGAGAAGAAAGACCGTGTTGACGATGCATTGCACGCAACACGCGCTGCAGTTCAGGAAGGAATCGTTGCAGGTGGAGGTGTAGCTTACCTCCGCTGTATTGACTGCCTGAAAAATGTAGTAACTGAAAATGAAGACCAGACTACAGGTGTAAATATCATTCGCCTGGCTCTGGAAGCTCCGCTCCGTGTTATCTCAGAAAATGCAGGTCAAGAAGCATCCGTCATTGTTAACAAAGTTCGCGAAGGCAAGAAGGACTTCGGTTACAATGCACGCGAGAACAAGTTTGAGGATTTCTTTGCGGCTGGTATTATTGACCCTACCAAGGTGTCACGACTTGCCCTTGAAAACGCTGCATCTATTGCGGGGCTGTTGTTGACTACCGAAGCTATTGTTTCTGAAATTCCGGAGAAGAAAGAAGCTCCCGCAATGCCTCCCGGAGGCGGGATGGACGGAATGATGTAATTCATTTCGCCGGAAGTGTTGAAATTTAAAAGGCTTTTCCTCAGGGAAAAGCCTTTTTTTATATTTGATGATTATAAATCCTTAGCGCCGGATTTAAAACAAAAACCGCAATGGTCAAACACGGGAAATTCCAGGATTTTATTCTTTTTCTTTACCTCCACATGGCACATGCCGATGGCTCCATGAATAGTCAGGAAGAAGCTGTAGTTCGTGAAAAAATGACAAAGTTGTTTCCTGAGGAAACGGATCTGAATCAAACTTTTGAACTGGCTCTAGCCGGCTACCGTGAAACCAAAAAGGATGACATACCCATATTGATTCGTGAGACCTTTGAATATTTCAAAGAAGTAAAATTTTCTGTCAAATACAGAATCTATACCGATATGTATGACATTATCAATGCCGACGGAAAAGTTGAAGAACTTGAAACCTCCGCTTTGGACTTGTTAAGAAAAGTCATCAATCTGGGAACACCTGAAATACCGGGGGCTTAATTCACTCCGGTGATTGCTGAAAAACTGTTCTTTAAATGGGAAGAATGCCTTCAGGATTTCCCGGCTATCAATTTTTCAAGAATGATTCTGGCGGCTTCAAAAACCTGAGTGCCGGGGCCAAAAATAAATTCAACTCCTGCTTGTTTTAAGTCTTCATGATCCTGAGTAGGTACAACTCCGCCAACGACAACCAGCATATGGCCGGAATCCTGCAATTGCAATTCCCTGATTACCTCCGGAACAAGGGTTTTATGCCCTCCTGCCAATGTAGATATACCAACCACATGGACATCATTTTCGATTGCCTGCCTGGCTACTTCCTGTGGTGTTGTGAATAAAGGACCTACGTCTACATCGAAACCGAGGTCGGCAAATCCTCCTGCAATAATTCTTGCACCACGATCATGACCATCCTGCCCGATCTTGGCTACCAGAATTCTAGGGCGTCGGCCTTCGGCGACAGCAAATCTGTCGCTCAGCATTTTTACCTCTTCAACTTTTTCACGGTTGGTCATTCGGGATGAATATACGCCTGAAACGATAACATTGCCCGCCTGATGTCTGCCAAAAACTTTTTCCATAGCCAAACTGATTTCTCCCAGTGTACAACGGCACCTGGCCGCCTCTACAGCCAGTTCCAATAAGTTTGACTGATTTCTGCATCCTTCCTCAATCGACTGCAGCGCCTTTTGAACTCTTACCGGATTTCGCTGGTTTTTAATCTGGTTAAGCTTCAGGATCTGACCGGTTCTTACTGATTCCTGATCCACCTCCAGAATTTTAAAGTCAGGTAAAGAGTCTGTACGATATTGATTTACCCCGACAATTACTTCATTTCCTGAATCAATGGATGCCTGACGTGCGGCAGCGGCTTCTTCAATTTTGAGTTTCGGAATTCCCATGCCGATCGCTTTCGTCATCCCTCCTGCGGCTTCAATTTCTTCTATAATTTTACGCGCCTTTTCAATAAGACTGTCAGTCAAATATTCAAGATATGCAGAGCCACCAAAGGGATCAGCAACTCTTGTTATTCCGGAAATCTTTTGAAGGTATAACTGTGTGTTGCGTGCAATCCTTGCACTGAAATCGGACGGAAGTGCAATGGCTTCATCAAGAGCATTGGTATGCAGGGATTGGGTGCCGCCAAGCACAGCAGCGAGTGCCTCTGTGCAAGTTCTGGCAATGTTATTATAAGGATCCTGCTCCGTCAGACTCCACCCTGATGTCTGACAATGTGTTCGCAATGCCTTGGATTTAATTTGTGACGGATTGAATTTTTCAACGATCTCGCACCAAAGCACACGGGCAGCACGCATTTTTGCGATCTCTGTAAACAGATTCATCCCAATTCCCCAGAAAAAAGAAATCCGCGGCGCAATGTCATCAACTGGGATTCCTGAATTGACAGCGGTCCGAAGATACTCAAGTCCATCGGCCAGGGTATAGCCGAGTTCAAGATCAGCAGTAGCTCCGGCTTCATGCATGTGATAACCACTTACACTGATTGCATTAAATCGGGGCATAAACCGCGCACAATACCTAAAAATATCCGCCACAATTCGCATAGAGGACTCAGGTGGATAGATATAAGTATTACGCACCATGAACTCCTTGAGGATATCATTTTGAATGGTTCCTGAAAGCTTATCTGGTTTAACCCCATACTCTTCAGCGGCAACAATAAAAAATGCCATCACGGGAATCACGGCACCGTTCATGGTCATAGAAACCGAAATTTCAGATAAGTCAATCCCTTTGAAAAGGGTTTTCATATCCTCAACCGTATCTATGGCTACACCGGCTTTACCGACATCACCGGAAACTCTGGGGTGGTCAGAGTCATATCCCCGGTGGGTTGGCAGATCAAATGCGACGGATAAACCCTTCTGCCCTGCCGCAAGATTTCGTCTGTAAAAAGCATTGGACTCAGCAGCGGTTGAATACCCTGCATATTGACGAATGGTCCATGGCCGGACAGTGTACATTGTTGCATATGGTCCTCTTCTGAAATCAGGTAATCCGGCATGCTGATCCTCAAGTGTTAGGTTATTGCGTACCGTAAAGACAGGCGGAATCTGTATCCCTTCATTTGACACCACATTGACAAATGCTTTTTCATCCGGAATAAATTTTATTTCGGATCTGCCGGAGATTCGAATAAGGTTTTGCCTGACCGTTTCTTCCATAAACCAGCATCCGGCTAGAGCATCTTCAACCCAGTCCAGATGACTTTCGGCTTGCAACAGGAAATGTACGCCTCTTGCAACCTGCCGGTGGAGGAAATTATTATCATCCTGAGCCTGAATGGTAATACCATCTGCTGTTCCAAGTACAGCTGAAATTGCCTGAAATGCTCCTGAGATCATATTTCCATGAGGCTCACAGGCTGTGTCAATAAAGCGCACACCTCGGGCATGTAGAAAATAGCTTTTGGGACCGAATTCCTGATTGTTTCCAAGCTGATTCAAAAGCCCACGGACTGTCCGGAGCCGAATGATCGAATCAAAGAAATCAATACCTGTATCCACAGACACAGCAAGGTGATTATGCCAGTCAGGCGGAGGGCCGGAAAGCCATTCCCTGAAGCGAAGTATGGAAGGATCCTGTGCTCCGAGAATAATTCCACAGGATTTGAATTCAGGAAATGACTTAAAATATTCGAACCTGCCTGAAACATCATTAAGTGTTGATGAAAACAATACACCTCGGACTTCTTCAGGTTTTTTTTCACTTCTGATCCTCGAGGCAAGGGTTTTTAAAAATTTCTCCGAAAAATGATCTGACAAAAATCCGGTAAAGCAATACTCCATTGAAATACCGCGCAACAAAATATCCGGATCTGTCTCATTTGTCAAAACAAACAAAATACCATTGGCACCTGCCATCAATTCATTCAATGCAGTTGCATTGGCATCCGCTGCATTCTCAACGTGGATCTCCGTCATTTGAAACCAGCCACCCGGAAACGGATGGAGCGCCCTTGCTTTTGACAGGGGAATAAACGGCACTTTATTTTCCTTGTAAAACGGAAGGCATACCGTCATGCCTGATTTGAAAACAAGATCAAGGGGTTTGGCCTGTTTACCCATTTCCTTCGATGCCGCAAGAAGCCATTTTTCGGAAAAATCCATAACAGGGGGAAAGTGAACAGACTAAATTAATGTAATTCCGGCTGCTAAAATCGTAAAAGGAATCGCCCGTCAAGAGTTCAGTTTTTTATTTTTTCTTCCTTGTTTTTTTTACACCTTTGTCACCCTTTTTCCCAATGTCGCAGGATTTATGCAATATTCAGGGAATCAGGGATAACACCTGATTTTACAATAATTTTAAATGGACGCCGATAGCACAACGGTTTGGAATGACTGTCTGGAAATATTAAAGAATGAGGTTGATGAGCAGAATTTCAATACCTGGTTCAAACCCATCATACCCTTAAGAAATGACGGGGACGTGCTTACTATTCAGGTTCCGTCACAGTTTTTTTACGAGTGGCTGGAAGAGCATTATGTTCCAGTTCTTAAAAAGGCAGTTAACACTGTGCTGGGAGCAACCGGAAAACTTGAATATTCTGTGGTTGTGGATAGTGGTAATAAGCAGAATCCACCGCTTACAGTCAATTATCCGAATGGCTTGAAAAAAAATAATGTGCAATCCGGCGGCAGCGGAGAGCCCTATTCACCTTTTGCATACAGAAACGCTGGTCCTCAGCCTGTTAACAGCCGACTTAATGCAAATTACACATTTGAAAATTTTGTTGAAGGAGATTGTAACCGACTTGCGCGGTCTGCCGGACTGGCCGTGTCAAAGAAACCAGGCATAACATCATTTAACCCGCTCATGCTATATGGTGGTGTGGGCGTTGGCAAGACCCACCTGGTGCAGGCCATCGGAAATGATATTCAGTCTAAGATGCCCAAGAAAGTTGTTTTGTATGTTGATCAGAATGATTTTACAAATCAATTCCTGAATGCACTTCAGAACCACCAGATCCAGGATTTTCAGAATTTTTATCTTCAGGTTGATGTATTGATTCTTGACGATGTTCAGTTTTTATCCGGTCGTGAAAAAACGCAGGAAATGTTCTTCCATATTTTTAATCAGCTGCATCAGACAGGCAAGCAGATTATCATGACCAGTGATTGTCCTCCAAGAGATCTGAAAGGATTTCAAGAGCGTTTGTTAAGCCGCTTCAAATGGGGGCTTACAGCAGATTTGCAGGAGCCGGATTTTGAAACCAAGCTTGCCATCATCAGAAACAAAATGGAAAGTGATGGCATTCAGATTCCGCCGAATGTCGCAGATTACCTGGCCTACAGTGTTGACACGAACCTCAGGGACATGGAGGGTGTTCTGAACTCTCTGATGTTTCATGCCACCTTGTTGAAAAAAGATATCGACCTGGAGCTTGCAAAAGAGGTTATGAAAAACATCGTTAAAGAAATCCAAAGCGATGTAAGTGTTGACTTCATTCAAAAAACTGTTGCCGAATACTTCAATATTGAGCTGGAGGTCATGAAGAGCAAGGTCAAGAAGCGGGAGATTGTAATTCCCCGTCAGGTGGCCATGTATTTTTGTAAACGTTTTACACAACTGACGCTTCAACTGATTGGTGAAAATTTCGGGGGCCGGGATCACAGCACTGTCATTCATGCTCTCGAATCTGTGGAGGACATGATGAAGGTGGATCAGAATTTCAAAAACCAGGTTGACGAACTCTACAAAAAACTCAAAACACGGGTAGGAGGTTAGGGCAGCCCCTGGTCTCTCCTACTGCAGAAAAAACTGTAGAGGATATTCCTGCTTTGAGCTGTTCATTCCGTATAAAAATACCCTTCCTTTATATTTTTCAAAAAAGTCAATAACCTCCTGCGGGTCCTTAACACGCTTGCGGTTGATTGATATGATGGTATAATTTTCCGGTATTCCTATTTTTCTGAACAGACCTTCGCGAATCCTGAAAACTTTTACACCATACTCAACTGCTTCCAGGTTGGCCCCCACAGCACCATCACTGAAGATTCTTCTTTTCAGAATATCACTATTGCCATTTCGGTTTAGCAAAACAATTTCAGCAGTTTTAGGTTCACCATTACGCAGATAAGTGATATTTACCTTATCTCCGGGAGACCGGTAACTAAGCTCCTCTTCAAATGAACTTCGGGAGTTGATTTCAGTCTGATTCAGTTTTGTTATGATGTCTCCCGGCTTCATTCCTGCCTGGCCTGCTGATCCTTTTTCAGTAATCTGTGCCAGCAATACACCTTTGAATTCTTTTACGTCGGTATTCAGTTTGAATTTTTCTGCATTGCGGTAATCATATTCTACCACTTCGCCTCCAAAAAAGGCTTTCTGATGGAGGCCGTAACGAATCAGGTCATTGACGACCTTTTTAACAATATCAACAGGCACAGCAAAAGCATAGCCTGTGTAACTTCCGGTGCGTGACAAGATTGCAGTATTGATACCCACCAGTTCACCATTCTTATTTACAAGCGCTCCGCCGCTATTGCCCGGATTAATTGCCGCATCAGTCTGAATAAATGATTCAATCGGGAATTTATCTGCCACCACATTGATGCTTCTCCCCTTGGCACTTACGATACCAACTGTGACTGTTGACGTCAGTGAAAAGGGATTTCCAACGGCAACAACCCATTCGCCGACACCAAGAGCAGAAGATTGTCCTAGTGTGATTGCTGGAAGACTTGATTCCTTGATTTTTAAAACTGCAAGATCCGTAGAAGGGTCTGTGCCTACCAGTTCTGCAGGATAAACCTTCTTATTGTAAAGTACTTCTATACGCTCAGCAGTTTCAACCACATGGTTATTTGTTACAATATATCCGTCGTCAGTAAAGATTACCCCTGATCCCGATGATACCTGAGTTTGCTTTCCACCTCCACTTCCAAACAGCATATCATAGATGGTGTAAGACGCACCACTTTGTGAAATACTATTGATGTAAACTACACTTGGAATTGTTTTTGAAGCGGCACCTGTAAAGTCAACTTTATCGATGGATGTGTTAGGCGCTGATATCACAACATTAGGCTGATATGAGACGCCACTATCCATATTCACCATCCGTGTTTCCTGGTCTTGAGGATCTTTCCGGGATTCAATAAAAAACCAGGCACCAGCCAGTCCGGCCAGAAACGCAATCACGGTAGTCTGAAAAATCCTGATCATAGCTGTTGTTTTGATCATTTCTTTTCAAAAATCGTCCCAAAATTCAAAAAGTGAAATATTGTCAGCATTTGTGACTGAAATAACTACGGTCAGATTTCAGCCTGCGGAAGTCACAGATTACCTTTGCTTCCTTATGGGAATCCGTTCTTTCCTCGCCCGGCCGTTTTCATCGCTAGTAGCACAGCAGACCTCCGTTTGGAGTCTGGAGCCTGAAAGATTTCAAAAAGAAATCCTATTTAATAGCCTGAAAAGGGCAGCAGACACGCGTTTCGGAAAGGAACACGGATTTTCAGAAATACAGACGGCAGAGGATTTTCGCCGTCAGGTGCCCATCAAAGACTACGAACAGCTTAAACCCTGGTTTGATCTGGTTGCGGGGGGCGGGAAAGATATATTATGGCCCGGCAAACCGGCCTATCTGGCTAAAACTTCCGGCACCACATCAGGAACAAAATATATTCCGATCACAAATGAATCTCTTCCAAACCATATTAACGGCGCAAGAAATGCCTTATTAAGTTATGTGCATGAAACAGGAAAGTCTGCCTTCCTTGACGGAAGCCTGATATTTCTGAGCGGAAGTCCTGAACTTGATACCGTTTCAGGCATTCCCACAGGGCGTCTTTCAGGAATAGTAAATCATCATGTACCCGCCTACCTGCGGTCTAACCAGAAGCCTTCTTATCAGACCAATATAATTGAAGACTGGGAAGAAAAGCTTGAGCGAATTATTGATGAGACGATAGATGCACGGATGACACTGATTAGTGGAATTCCTCCTTGGGTTCAGATGTACTTTGACAGGATCCAGGCCCGGACAGGCAAAAACATAAAGGATGTTTTTCCTGATTTTTCTGTTTTTGTTTATGGTGGCGTGAACTTCAGTCCTTATCGTGCCAAACTTGAAGAGTCTATTGGAAAGAAGATTGATTCGATTGAATTATATCCGGCTTCTGAAGGCTTCATTGCTTACCAGGATTCTCGCGATTCCGAAGGAATGCTTCTGTTGTCCAATTCAGGAATTTATTATGAATTCGTTCCTGCTGAAGAATATTTTTCAGATAACCCTAGAAGACTTGGAATTGAAGAGGTGGAAATAGGAAAAAATTATGCTGTTATCATAAATAATAATGCCGGGTTGTGGGGCTATTCCATAGGTGACACAGTAAAATTCATTTCAAAATATCCACACAGGCTTCTTGTAACCGGAAGAATCAAGCATTTCATTTCGGCATTTGGCGAGCACGTAATTGGAGAAGAAGTGGAGAAAGCGATGAGAATTGTCTGTACGCAATTTCCGGAAACGGCCATTGCAGAGTTCACTGTTGCGCCACAGGTGAACCCGGCGGATGGGCTCCCCCACCATGAGTGGCTGATCTCTTTTACAGCCATGCCCGGAAACCCTGAAGCTTTTGGCTCAGCACTTGATAAGGCTATGCGGGAACTGAATGTTTATTACGATGACCTTATCAGCGGAAATATTCTTAGACCACTGGTGATAACCAAATTACAACCGGATGCCTTTATTCAGTATATGAAGTCTGTTGGTAAGCTGGGAGGACAGAATAAAGTACCCAGATTGTCCAATGATCGCAAGATTGCTGAAGTTCTGCACCGTTTCACGATTTGATTTATTAGTCCTTTTATGGAAAAACAAAAAAAACGCATTGCAATACTTGGTTCTACTGGCTCCATAGGCACACAGGCACTGGAAGTAATCAGAGCTCACAGTGACGAATTTGATACAGAAGTTCTGACAGCCAGAAATAACTCGGAGCTCCTGATAAAACAGGCCATTGAATTCAATCCCAATGCAGTTGTTATTGAAAATGAACAACATTACTCAAAGGTAAAAGAAGCGCTTTCACATACAGACATCAAAGTGTACGCAGGTACAGAAGCACTCACGTCGGTAACTGAAATGGAAACAATTGATCTGATCCTTACTGCTTTGGTTGGTTTTTCAGGTCTTCGTCCGACACTGCGGGCTATTGAATACGGAAAAAATATTGCGCTTGCCAACAAGGAAACATTAGTGGTTGGCGGCGCTCTTGTCACTGAAATGGCACGCAGGAATAAGGTTCATATTTTCCCTGTCGACTCTGAACATTCTGCAATTTTTCAGTGCCTTGCAGGAGAGTTTCATAATCCTGTAGAAAAAATAATACTTACAGCCTCAGGTGGACCATTCAGAGGAAAAAAGAAAGAAGACCTTGAGGGTGTTACCAGGGAACAAGCGCTTAAACATCCGAACTGGACGATGGGTGCCAAAGTTACAATAGACTCGGCATCACTGATGAATAAGGGCCTGGAGGTCATTGAAGCAAAATGGCTTTTTGATATTACGGCAGAACAAATTGATGTTGTTGTACATCCGCAGTCTATTATTCATTCTATGGTTCAGTTCACCGATGGCTCTATCAAAGCACAGATGGGACTGCCCGACATGCGGTTGCCGATACAATACGCGATGACCTATCCGGATCGACTGTCCTCCTCATTTCCAAGATTTGATTTTCTCGCCTATCCTTCGTTGACTTTTGATCAGCCTGATCTGAAAACTTTTCGTAATCTTGCCCTTGCGTTCCGTGCACTCAAAAAAGGCGGCAATAGTCCGTGTGTTTTAAATGCTGCCAATGAGATTGCGGTAGAACGATTTTTAGAAGATAAAATTTCTTTTTTAAAAATGCCTGATCTCGTGGAGCAGTGTATGGATGAAATCCCGCACATTGAGCATCCGACGCTGGAGCAATATATTGAGACAGATCTGCAGGCAAGGTCACTTGCCAATAAACTTTCAAAAACTAAACAACACTGACCCTTTAGTATGAACGGATTAACCATGACCGCACAGCTTTTGCTGAGCCTTTCAATTTTGATTGTTGTACATGAAGGCGGCCATTTTCTGGCGGCGCGTATGTTTAAAATTCGCGTTGAGAAATTCTACTTGTTTTTTGATTTTCTGTTTCCGCTCGCAAACGTATTGAATTTTTCCATCATCAAATTCAAAAAAGGCGACACCGAATATGGTATGGGCTGGTTCCCACTGGGCGGCTATGTAAAGATTGCCGGTATGGTAGACGAAAGTATGGATAAAGATCAGATGAAATCTGAGCCACAGCCCTGGGAGTTCAGAACTAAGCCGGCATGGCAACGGATGATCGTCATGCTGGGAGGCATTATTGTAAACATCATCACAGGTATTATCATTTTCACTGGACTGACCTGGGCCCTGGGCGATATAACCATTCCGATGAAATTTGTAAATGACAATGGAGGTATTCATGCACTTGAACTGGCAGAAGAAATAGGACTTAAAACGGGCGATCAGATTCTGAATGTTACAGGTCGTCCGCTTGAAAGCTTTAATGATGTGATTAAACCTTCCACACTTCTGGACAAGGATGGATATTTTACTGTTAACCGAAACGGCCAAGAGGTTAAAGTCAGTATTCCACCCAATTTCATTGAAAAATTTAACAGCCGGGATGCGGCGGAAAAATTCCTTCGTCCCAGGATGCCTGCTGTGATTGAATCGGTTGCGCCTGGTTCGGTAGCATCACGAACCGATCTTCAAACCGGCGATCAGTTTGTTTCCATTGATGGACAGACGGTCTATTATTTTGATGAGATTATGGATGCCCTGAAAAAGTCATCATCAGACTCTATTCAGTTTTCCGTTCAGCGCGGAGCACAAGTACTTAATTTCAGGGAGAAATATACCGAGGAGCGAAAAATCGGATTCTATCCCAGAGGGCTTGACAAGAGCAATCTGGATGTAAAGAATTACTCATTCGGTGAATCTCTTGTACTTGGACCAGTGCGGGCCTTTGATGTCATCTGGGTTCAGATCAAAGCATTCAAAAAAATGTTTTCAGGAGAAATTGATGCACGGAAATCATTATCCGGCCCTATTGGCATGGCACAGATGTACGGCACAACCTGGGACTGGGAACGATTCTGGAGAATGACCGGTTTGCTTTCTATGGTGCTGGCCTTTATGAATTTTCTTCCGATCCCTGCACTGGATGGTGGATATGTGATGTTTTTGCTTTATGAAATGGTGACAGGCAAGGAGCCATCTGAAAAATTCTTCGAGAATGCACTCAGGATTGGGTTTGCCATTCTGATTGCACTGATGATTTTTGTTTTCTATAACGACATTGCCCGCTGGATCAGCAACTAATCAGTTGTTAATCTCAAATTCAACCCTGCGGTTAATTCTGCGGTTTGAATCACTATCGCTTAAGGGAGTCAGTGGTTGTGTAGATCCATAACCGATGGCCAGAATACGCGTTGCCGAAATATGATGTTCAGCAATAAAAAAATCGCGTATAGCTTCTGCTCTTTTTTGAGACAATTCCTGGTGTGCTGTTGCATCACCGACTGAATCGGCATGACCTGAAATTTTAAGGTTCAATTCCGGGTGTTGAGATAAGAGTTGTCCAAGCCGTTGCAAATCCGGGATCATAGATGGAAGGATTTCAGCCCTTCCCGGCTCAAATTCCAAAGAGGAAAAAGCAATTTTGGGTATTTCATTTTTAACGGTTCTGTCGAAATTTTTTGAGCCCTCTAAAAATATTTTTTCTTCAAGTTTTTCAAATCCTTCCCCTTCGACTACAACCAGGTATCTTCTGTTTTTTATGAGATTTAAATTAAAGGTACCACCGGCAGAAAGAAACCGTGGCGCAATTTCAATTTGCTGATCCAGGTCAAAAATATAAGCAATGCCGGAGGCAGCGCTTCCGTCCTGTCTGGAAATTTTACCTGTCAAGAGGATATCAG
>JBMTCO010000056.1:0-15781 GCA_049430945.1 Cyclobacteriaceae bacterium | reverse complement strand
GTTGTATAAATGTGTTTATATGTGGGATATAATATTTTTTAATTAATTGTTGTTCGGGTGACCGCCCAAACTATCAACTGTAAAAAAGGAAGATGCTGAAGGAGCTTATTTCAAGACTTACTATTCTGCCAAGATGGATCATCATATGTCTTGACCTGATTACCTTCATTTTTTCTTTCCTCCTCGGATTTCTGCTTCGCTTTAATTTTGACCTTTCAGAGGTTGAAAGATATCTGCTCTTTTCTTACCTCCCGGTTGTTTTCTCCCTGTTCCTGTTTTCCACACTAATCACCAGAAACTATTCGGGCATTGTCCGCTACACGGGGATTGAAGACGCAGTCCGAATCTTTTATACTTGCACACTCAACCTCGGTCTGCTTTTTCTGATAAACCTGCTCTGGCACTACAACTCCGGAAAAGTTCTGATTCCTGCTTCTGTTTTAATCATTGCTTCACTCACAGCATTCATTTTTCTGCTCTTCTACCGCCTGTTGGTAAAAGCATTGTTTCAGTATTACCGAACGGTTAAGGCGGAGTCGGTTGCTATTGCAATCTACGGTACCAATTCCACAGGTCTGATGACCAGCAGTATAATCAACCAGGGTACTTCCGGTAAATACCGGGCAACTGTATTTTTTGAAGATGAATCTGCCAAAATAGGAAAACAGATTCAGGGAATCCCGATCCACAACTTCTCAAGGGACTTTGAATCGGTTATCCGTGCTTCAAATATCAAAGAACTCATCATCGCTGTAAGAGACATCCCCTTCGAAAAAAAGAACGAGATTATTGAGCAGTGTTTCTATCATCATGTGCGCATCAAATCAGTGCCTCCGGTAGAAAACTGGGTCCATGGTGAGCTGACGCTGAACCAGATCACAGAAATAACAATTGAAGATCTTCTTGGTCGTGAAGTGATTAGGGTGCATAATCCGATGCTCACCGGAGCAATAAAAGGTAAGGTAATCTGCGTAACAGGTGCTGCAGGTTCTATTGGCTCAGAATTGTGTCGCCAGATTCTCAGTCTGCATCCGGCTAAACTGGTTATGATAGACCAGGCTGAATCTGCGCTGTATGACCTTCAGCTGGATCTTGAGTCAATGCGCGCAGCTGCAAAGATTATTATCAGCGTCGCAGACATCACCAATGCGGATCGCATCAGGCAAATTCTGGAAGAGACAAGGCCGCAGACAATTTTCCATGCAGCCGCCTACAAACATGTTCCGATGATGGAACGCAATCCCACCGAGGCAGTGGAGGTCAATGTTCTGGGAACAAAAATTCTGGCCGACCAGGCGGTCAAATGCGAAGTTGAAACTTTCGTAATGGTCTCAACCGACAAGGCCATCAACCCGACCAGCATTATGGGTTGCTCCAAGCGAATGGCAGAGATTTATGTGCAGGCACTGGACCGTGCGCAGCGCAACAATGGAGGAAAAACTCATTTCATCACAACCCGGTTTGGTAATGTGGTGGGATCTTCGGGTTCGGTAGTTCCCATCTTCCAGCGTCAGATCAGAAGCGGGGGCCCTGTAACTGTTACGCACAAGGAGGTGACAAGGTACTTTATGTCCATCTCCGAATCCTGCCGACTGGTACTGGAGGCAAGTGTAATGGGTAATGGTGGCGAGATATTTATTTTTGATATGGGTAAGCCTGTCAAAATAATTGACCTGGCAAGAAAGATGATCAAACTCTCCGGGCTTGAACCTGATATAGATGTCAAAATTCAGATCACCGGATTGCGGGAAGGCGAGAAGCTTTTTGAAGAGCTGTTGCATCATTCTGAAAACACAATCAAAACACATCACCCTAAAATCATGAAGGCCCGTGTTCAGGAATATGATTTCCGGGATATCGACCTAATGATCGGGCTCGTTGAGGATCTGATAAACGATCGCAATGAACTCAAGCTGGTTGCCCTAATGAAAGAGATTGTCCCTGAATTCAAAAGCAATTACAGCCGCTTTCAGGTGCTGGACCGCTGAGTAACCCCTCACGGTTATTTTCTTCTTTAGTTTCCGTTATTTCACGATTTCGCCAAATCAGGCGTTGACGGATTTTCGTGGCCATATCTCAGGCCATGAAAAAAATTCTACTTTCCCTCTTTCTTTCCTGTTTCCTTTATCCGCTTTTCGGACAGTCTTCGGTTTTTAGATCTGTTCGCTCGGGTCTGTGGCATGACCCCGGGACCTGGGAAATATTAAATCAGGGTCAATGGATTACTGCCAATTCTTCTCCGGATAGTTTATCCGTTTCTGTTAATATTCTGAGTGGAGATACCGTTACTGTTGAATCCGCAGCCGGTGCAAATAACCTTCTTACTGAAGGCGTGCTTAAAATTCCTCCATCAGGCATACTCAGGATAATCGGCACGAATTCAGTCGTATCAGCATCAGGTGTTATTTATGATGAGGGGCTGATCAGATCTGCCGGAAGCTCGCTCCGCTTTTCCGCAGGAGCGAGGTACATTCACGGCCAATCAATGTCTGAAGGTTCAATCCCTGCTGCACAATGGGATCCTGAATCTTATCTTGAAATCAGAGGTTACAAAAGAGTTTTCAATGCTACTACTGCAGGGGGTTGGAATGCTCAGTTTGGACATGTGATCTGGAATACTCCCAATCTGGAAGGGGACTTTTTCCTGAATAGTTTGCTGACATCCATATCGGGGAATCTTGAAATCCAAAATACTAATTCATTTGTACTCCGTCTCACCAACTCAGGTCCTTCAGAAATTCGCATCGGCCGTGATTTGCTTGTTTCAGGTACTTCAGGATTTTCTGTGTCACGGCAAGGACCCAATAACGGCCATGTGAGTGTTTATATCTCCCGGGATTTTATTTACACTTCTTCCGCCCCTCAGGGTTCAAGAATCTGTGAGCAGGGTACCTCAGCCTTCCATATCGGACGGGATTTTAAAATGGACCGCGGTACGCTGTACTTCAGCAGTGGTTCCGGTGGCTCTTCTTCGGCAGGGGCAGATCTGAAGGTGGCAGGTGATTTTTTATTTACGGGCGGTGTGCTGGATGCTAGTGTAGCCAATTCCAACAGGGTAGGAGATCTGTTTTTTACCGGGCAAACGGAACAGCAATTTGTTGCGACCGGTCAGATCACAGGTGCTTTTCATTATAGACTTACTCCGGGATCTGTCGTTCGTATAGGACCTGATCAGGCCATGAGTGGCAGCTCTTTTGAATGTAATGCCTGCACACTGATTGTGACTTCAACAGACCCGGCCGGTGCCATTCAAAAAAACACGACGGCAGGAGGGAACATCAGAGTCCGTACACAATTCTGGAATTCCGGCGCCACAATTATTTATGGAGGAAGCTCCCGTCAGTTTATTGGCGGCGACCATCCGATTCAGTCAGGCGTTCGATTGTTATTGGATAATCCCGGTGGCCTGGAGGTCAGCGCCACCGGGACAGGGGTAACAACATGGGGCGACCTGGATATCTTCCGAGCACATCTTACTGTTTCCGGAAACAACTTAACCATCAGAGGCAAACTGAATACTTATGGAGGTAAGGTACTGGTTTCTTCTCAGCGACTGTCTTCTGCGCGGACGCTGACTGTGGATGGTGATCTGCTTCTGAACGGAGCTGGTGACAGGCTTCGGATGGAAAGTAGCACAGACAATAATGCTGCCAACGCAGTACTGGTGCTGAACGGAAATCTGGGCGGCACCGGCTATCTCTCATTTACAGGTACTAATACTCATCTCCAGATCAGCGGTCTTGCAAGAACATTTAACCGCACATTGCCTGTCCGCTCGGCGTTTACACTTGAACAGCTCACCATTAATTCACCGGGTACATTCTTATAATTGACAAGGATTTGACGCTTGGAAACTTTACTGCATCATCCGGTACATGGACAGGAGGTGTCAATGCCTTAGCAGGTACGCTGAAGATGAATGCCGCACTTAAAGTCAATGCCTCCGCGACCCTAACCGCAGGGGTCATTGACATCTCCGGCCAGTCCGCCGAGCTGAGAAGGAACATCCGTACTGCTTATCCTGCAGGTGTCTTTGCGGCTGACAGTAAATCTGTTATCCGCGTCACTTCAGACTTTGCGGGAACCGATAACACCATCGCATTTCTGCTTGGCAAGGATACGCTTGGAACACTGATTTTAAATCGTTCAGCCAATTTTCAGGTCGTAGGCGGACTTCCTATTACGCCTCATCTGAAAATCAATAGTCCTCTGAAAATCAAATCTTTACTCTATTTGGAGGATGGTGAACTTTACCATCAGTCAGGGTTGGAAATGTTGCCCGGTTCAAACATCATCAGGACAACCGATGCGGCATTTTCAGCTTCCACAATTGTTGCTCCCGGTGGTAAATCCCGAAGGGTGATCTATAAAACCGGAGTAACATCGGGTGGATTATTAGCAGGTGTGGAGTCATTAGGAAACCTGGGTACCATGATTTCAGATCTGGCAGTTGAGCTTGATATTAAGGACTCTTTAAGAATCAGTGATTCACTGGCTGTTCGCAGTGGCAGTCTGACCATTTCTTCCGACCCTTTGAACCCGGGCTTTGTGGATCTCTCGGGGTTGCTTACCGTTGGCCCCGGCGTTTCAGTCCACACCGGCGAAGGAAGGTTGCTTCTCCGAAATGATTCTGTTGCTTCCATGGGAAGAATCGGTCCGCTTGAATCGGGAGCTCAAATAAACGGCAGCATAACAGCACAACAATTTATGCCGGGCAAGGGCAGAGCCTATCGCTATATCAGCGCACCTGTAGGTGGTATGCGGTTCCGCGATCTGAATGACGACTTTGATTACTACCCCAATTATGTCTGGCGATATCAAGAGTCTCTCACGGGTGACAAAAATAATGGATGGGATCGCAGTCTCACGCCCGACAGTGCGCTTGTTGCAGGAAGGGGCTATGTACTGTGGCCGCGAAGCGGATATGAGTACGTTAATAATACCTGGGATGTTACAGGTCCTGTGGTTCAGGGTTCATTTGAATTCCATCTAAACTTTACATCATCCGATCCCCTGTCTTCTTCAGATGACGGATGGAATCTTTTGGGCAATCCTTATCCATCTCCTGTTTTCTGGTCGCGCGATTTGTTGCAATGGTCTGATGGAAGGGGCGGAGCTCCTGTAAATATTGATCCTGTCGTTTACATTCGGGATCCTGCCGGTGTTTTCAGGTCATGGGATGCGGAAACAGGTATTGGTGATATATCCGAAGGCACCGGAATTATACCTGCAGGAACTGCATTCTGGGTTCATGCCACCGGACCATCGCCGCGACTGGTTATTCATGAGCGCGCCAAAGCATCTTCGGGTGGAACTTTTTACCGGAAGGCCGATGAAATAATCTCCGGCTTGAAAGTTTCTGTTTCAACAGAAGAACAGACCGCTTCCTGCTTTCTGTTAAAGCGCTACGGAACAAATCCTGACTATGAGCGCGGACTTGATGTACTGCAGCGCCCGGACTCAGTTCTGAATATCTCCCTTGTGTCCCGCGACGGATTTCCGCTGGTTCATTATGCCTCTGAGGAATTGCCTCGTGAAATTGATCTTGTATTTTCTAAACCGGGCATTGACGCAGTGCTGCAGATTTTTGAAATACCGGGAAAGCTACCGGTTGTAATTTGGTTGAAGGATAGAACAACAGGCTTGTTAACAGAACTCAAACCGGCCTCATCAATATCTATTGTCTCTGAAAATGACAGGTATGTTTTACTCACCGGTGAACAATCTGATGGCGCTGATGAAGAAGAAATCTCCTTCATGATTACTCCCAACCCTGTTCAGGGAAATACAATCAGGATCTCCGGGCCTTCAATTGCAATAAAAAGAATCCGGATTGTTGATCTCACAGGCAGGACAGTGAAAGATTTCGCGAATATCATGGCCACGGAAAATCATATTGAGCTGGCAACAGACCTTACTGCCGGGTTATATCACGCCGTCATTTATAAAGAAAGAAAAACTGTGAGAGTAAGGTTTGTAATTACGAACCGATAGAATTTTAGTACTATTTGCTACCGGAGTTATTGGTCCGGATGTTGCGGATTTTGCGGTCCGTAGCTTTTCTAAGTGTCAGATACTCCGGAAAATAATACTCAAATTTTGCGTTGAGTAAAAAATAACCATCATTGGTTCCGGGGATACCTCTTACACGTCCGGTACCATCTTTTGATCTGTTGGCCAGGGCAATCCGTATGGGATCATTATCAAGCTCGGCTGCGGTAGGATATCTTCCCTTACCGGATTCGTCTCTGATAACTCCGCTTACATCATCAATATGGTCCGTGAAAGTCAAACGATAACCCGCTTCGATAACAAGTGAAGTTGTCATGGTGGTTTTTATCCGCAGTCCGACGCCTACTGGAATGGCTACATTGATCCAACTGTATTTCCGGTCCTGCCCTTCAGTACGGAATTGGCGCAAAGTATAGGACCTTCCATCTAGGGTTGTCCTTGGTTTCAGGGTAAATAAAGCCACACCCCCAAAGGCATGGATATTGATGCGGGAGCGTCTGTCGAAGCGTTGAGTCAGAGGCAAAAGACTCACGGATGCGGTAAGATTAAATTCTCCGTTGGTCGATCTGAAGCTCAAATTACGGTCTCTGATCTCCTCATTCTCAGAATTTTCATCTGCTTCTGATAACCTGAAGACCGTTAATTCGGAGCGCAGAGACAACCGTTTAAGGAAGAAGTATTCACCCCCGAACACCACGGAATATCTTGATTTATTTTCTTCCAGCAACTTAAAAAAATCCATTGGTGCGGGGCTGGATAGCTCTCCGAAGTACAAGCTGGAGCCGATACCACCGCTGACTGCCACATTCCTTGGCCGCTGCATGGAATAAAAGGATTGAGCAAAGCCCTGCAGAGACAATGAAACTAACGCGAAGAATAGAAGTTTCTTCAATTCAGATGGTTTTGGCGAAGTATAAAGATATCAAAAACCTCTTATTTAAGCACTTCTGAGATTTTTTGAGCAGCATCCTTCAGCAAAATCGCTGAGAAAACCTTAAGTCCGGACTCCTGGATGATTTTAGCGCCTTCCTCGGCGTTAGTTCCCTGCAAGCGGACGATAATCGGCACCGGTATGTTGCCAACCTTTTTATAGGCTTCCACTACGCCGTTCGCAACCCGGTCGCAGCGCACAATTCCGCCGAAAATATTGATCAGGATGGCTTTTACATTGGGATCCTTCAGAATAATCCTGAAGCCTGCTTCCACTGTTGCGGCATTGGCGCCACCTCCAACATCCAGGAAGTTTGCAGGCTCACCTCCGGACAATTTGATGATGTCCATAGTAGCCATGGCCAGGCCTGCGCCGTTGACCATACAACCCACATTACCGTCCAGTTTCACATAGTTCAGTCCGGATTTGCCGGCTTCAACTTCCAGCGGGTCTTCTTCAGTGATATCACGGAGCTCTTCCAGGTCCTTATGTCTGAACAGGGCATTGTCGTCAAGGTTCACTTTTCCATCAACCGCAAGTATCTTATTGTCAGATGTTTTGAGCACTGGATTTATTTCAAACATTGAAGCATCAAGTCCCATATATGCACTCCACAGGGAGTTAACGAACTTTACCATTTCCTTGAATGCATTCCCTTCCAGGCCAAGGGCAAAAGCAAGCTTGCGGGCTTGGAAAGGCTGGAGTCCGATGGCAGGATCAACCCACTCTTTAATAATCTTTTCCGGAGTATCGTGAGCAACATCTTCGATGTTCATGCCGCCTTCGGTTGAGGCCATAATAACCGGCTTGCTGGTAGCCCGGTCAAGAAGGATACTCATGTAGTATTCTTTGGGTTCTGAATCGCCGGGGTAATACACATCTTCGGCAACCAGCACTTTACTGACTTTTTTACCTGCTGCACCGGTTTGAATGGTCACGAGCGTTCCGCCCAGAATAGCTTTTGATTTATCAAAAACCTCTTCAAGATTTTTCGCCAGCACAACACCACGGGAACCGGTCTCCTGAATTGTTCCTTTTCCACGGCCTCCGGCATGAATCTGTGATTTGATAACCACCCATTTGGTTCCGGTGGTATTCTGAAGTTCTTTTGCCGCCTCTACGGCCTTCTCAGGCGTGTCGGCAACAATTCCGGCTTGAACGGCAACGCCGAATTTTTTTAAGATGTCTTTAGCCTGGTATTCGTGGATATTCATGATCAAAATTTGGCAGCAAGGTACTTTTTTTCGTCCTTTAATTCAATAAAATGAAGGGATGCTGACTGCTAAAAACATCAAAAAATCATACGGGAATCTTGAGGTCCTCAAAGGAGTGGATTTCGCTGTCAGTCAGGGTGAGGTTGTTGCCATCGTGGGGCCTTCAGGTGCAGGTAAAAGCACTTTACTTCATATCCTTGGCACGCTGGACCTTCCTGAGAGCGGAGATGTATGGATGGGTGATGTGAACATATCCAGGCTTAATTCGGTTCAGCTTTCCGGCTTTCGCAACCGCAACATAGGCTTTGTGTTCCAGTTTCATAACCTTCTGCCTGAGTTCACGGCAAAGGAAAATGTGATGATTCCGGGTATGATCGCAGGACTTAAGAATAATTTTCTTCAAAAGCGTGCTTCCGAACTACTTGCCAGACTTGGATTGTCGGGCCGTGAAGATCATAAACCATCTGAACTTTCAGGCGGAGAGCAGCAGCGGGTGGCAGTGGCACGTGCATTGATGAACAGCCCGAAGCTCATTCTTGCCGATGAACCCAGCGGTAACCTGGATTCCGGGAATGCCACTGAATTACACAAACTGTTTTTCAGCCTGCGGGATGAGTTCGGGCAGACTTTTATAATCGTTACTCACAATCCTTCCTTTGCTGAAATGGCTGACCGTACGGTCCGCATGCGGGACGGGTGCATTGAATAGCATTTCTGCCCGGCTTTTTAGTTTTTGGTTTTTACCTCTTTACTTTGCCACGTGAAAAAGGTCGCCTTTTATACCCTTGGCTGTAAACTGAACTTTTCAGAGACTTCAACCATCTCCCGGAGCTTTGAAGAAAGGGGATACCGTAAAGTTGATTTCACAGACACCCCCGACATATTCATCATCAACACCTGCTCGGTCACAGAAAATGCAGATAAGAAATGCCGAAAGGTCGTGCGGGAGGCACGGAATATTTCGCCGGACAGTTTTGTGGCTATTGTCGGCTGTTATGCTCAGCTCAAGCCCAAAGAGATCGCAGAGATCAGCGGGGTAGATGCCGTGCTCGGCGCTGCAGAAAAATTCCGGCTTCATGAATTGCTGGGTGACTTTATAAGAGAAAAAGAAGCAAAGGTTTTTGCAGGCGATATCAGTCATGTCAATACATTCACGACTTCGTGGTCGGTGCAGGATCGTACCCGCACATTTCTGAAGGTTCAGGATGGTTGCGATTATTCATGCACTTTTTGCACCATCCCCCTTGCTCGTGGTTCAAGCCGCAGCGATACGAGTGATCATGTTGTGGAGGCAGCTATAAAAATTGGTGTATCTGGAGTCAAAGAAATTGTACTGACGGGTGTCAACACCGGCGACTTCGGGTTGCGTGATGGAAAGCGCGAAGAGCGTTTCATTGATCTGATCCGGAAGCTGGATAAGGTGGAAGAAGTAAGCCGATTCAGGATTTCCTCTATTGAACCCAATCTGCTCACTGATGAGATTATTGAGTTTGTCGCAGGCTCTGAGCGATTTATGCCTCACTTTCATATCCCGCTTCAGTCAGGTTCCGACAAAATTCTGAAACTTATGAAGCGCAGATATCTGCGCGATGTTTATACTTCCCGTGTGGCGCATATCCGTAAAATGATTCCCGATTGCTGCATCGGCGTGGATGTCATTGTAGGATTTCCGGGTGAAACCGATGAGGATTTTGAAGAGACTTACCAGTACCTGAATGAACTGGATATTTCTTATCTGCATGTCTTCACCTACTCGGAGCGTGATAACACGCCTGCAGCTTTGATGCCGGGGTCGGTGCCTTCTAAAATCAGGGCTGTAAGATCCTCACGACTTCACATGCTTTCCGACAAGAAGCGCAGATTTTTCTATGAACAACATATTGGGAAAGAGTATCAGGTTTTATTTGAGAATGACATTGAAAATGAAATGATGCATGGATTTACCGAAAATTATATCCGTGTGGCATTGCCTTTTGATCCGCTGATCATCAATGAAATTCAGAAAGTCCAGCTGGGTTCTGTTACCCCGGCCATGGTAGTGCAAGGGTTGCTTGCTGAGGATGTGCCCTCACATCATCCGATGCCGGGTATTGCAAGGTAAAATGATTTAACCGGGATTTTCAGAATTCCAGCAAAGAAGAAATTGCAGACTTAAGAAATTATTTAGCGAACGGAATTCTCTTAATGGAAACTTTTCCGTTTGAGATGACCATAAGCGGATCCTGAAGATTTTTAATATCTGTCAGCGGATTGCCGGGAACCAGGATCATATCAGCTTCATAACCCGGTGCAATTCGGCCGGTTGTTTTATCAACCATCAGCAATTCGGCAGATACTATGGTGGCGCTCTGTATGGCTTTGAATGGGGACATACCCATACGTACAAAATGCTCGCACTCAAGGGCAACGCGTGAGGTACTTTTTGCAGTATAGTCATTGTCGGCGCCGGTGGCAATTTTAACGCCAAGCTGTAGTGCTTTTTTAAAGGCGGCTTCAGCGACGGGCATCATATAACGTCCGCGCAGCTCCAGTACTGCACCTTCATAATCACCGCCGGGCTTTGTAAGGTCTTCAAGTGTGATATAAGTGAGCACCAAAAAGGTTCCTTTTTCATTCATGAGTTTCAGTGTCTCCTCGCTCAGAAAAGTTCCGTGTTCAATGCTTCTGGCACCTGCCAGCACAGCGGCACGGGCACCTTCATCACCATGGGCATGCACCATCACCGGAACGCCACGCTTACCTGCTTCCTCAACAATTATTCTGAGTTGCTGTACTGTGTAAACCTGTTTGCGGGGATCTGTTTCTGCAAGTCCTGCCCGTTCAGTGGCTCTGGTTTTGATCACCTTCGCCCCGCGGTCAATATTGATGTTCACAGCTTTGCGAAGCTGTTCTTCTGTATTGATGCCGTTGTAAAATTCTCCAAGCCGGATATCGCCAAGGATTGTTTCCCCCGGATTAGGTGTTACGAACATTCCTGCCGGCACCACATCCGGCCCTGGTATTATTCCTGATTCACTTAATTTCCCTATAGCGACATCTTGATAAGCAGACACGCCTGCTGTTCTAAAAGTTGTAACTCCTGAATAAAGAGCCCTCTGTGCAGCAGCGAGATTATCAATATGTGTGTGACAATCAATCAGTCCGGGCAGCAGATAATAACCCTGTCCGTCGATAACCTCATATTTGGATGCAATAGGATCGCCTGCTTTTCCAATCCTTTCTATGGTTTTGCCATTGATAAAAACCACTGACTGAGGATATACTTTATCTTCAAGCCCATTGATCAGATTGATGTTTGTGATGGCCAGGTTCTGACTTTTTAAGGAACCATTCAAACCCAGGAGCACGCAAATGCTAATTGCGGCGATTTTCTGTAAACGCAACATTGTTTAAACTCGGTAAGGTTAAAATAAATCGAGATGCTATTCTTTCAGCCTGCTGATAACTTTCTCTATATCACCGGTTGAGATTGGTTTTTCCATAAATCCGGTAAGGCTTTTGAATGTTTCCGCGCGCTTGCGGTCGCTTTCAAAAAGGGAGGAGGTCACCATATAAATGTGTGGCTTTTTGACGAAGGAGGGACTCAACTTTTCAATCTCTTCCATCAGTTCAAAACCATTCATTTCAGGAATGTTGATATCCACGAAAATCACATCCGGAAACAGGTCCGGATCATACATGACCTCACGGACATACTGAAGTGCGTTGCGGCTGGATCTGATTTCTTTTATGCCTGCATCAGGTTCCTGGAGTTGAATAACTTGCGTATGAATGAAATTAAAGACCTCTTCATCGTCAATCAGGAGATATTTAAACATATGATTTAGGTTTTTTAACCGGCAGTTCAATGGTTACCAGGGTTCCTTTTCCGTGCGTTGAACTTATGCGGATATTGCCATTGAGTTTTTCAATTACTTCCTTACAAATATATAAACCCAGCCCGGTACCCACACTGCTATTTGTTCCCCTGTAAAACATTTCAAATACACGCGGAAGACTACTTTCATTGATGCCTTCACCATTGTCTTCAACTTTTATCAAAACGGATTTTGGGAGGGTTTCAACAGTTACTTTCAGGCTCGGGTCGGGGATATCATTTCGCTTGTATTTTACAGAGTTAGAGATCAGATTTCGGAGTACGGTATTAATCCGGTAGCCATCAGAAAAGACTTCATTTGGACCTTTTACCTCTACACTGAAATTGAATTGAGGCCCGGCCAGATATCTCAAATCTTCAAAAATCAGTTCAATCATTCGTTTGATATCAAATACTTCCAGCTTTTGAGCTAATCTGGAATTTCTGGAATATTCGAGAATCTCTCTGATGGTGTCATCCAGGCGGTTTATGCTTGTTTCAGCCCTTCTCAGGTAGCCTTCCGTTTTTTCATTCAGGTCGGGACTTTGAAAGACCAGTGACAACAACCCTTTCACGCTCAGCAGCGGTGACCTGAGGTCATGGGAAACCCGGTAAACAAAATTGTCAAGCTCGCCATTTGCTTTAACCAAGTCATAATTCTTTTTGTTTAGCTCTACACTGCGCTCCACAAGTTTGTTCTGAAAGTTATCACTGAGGCGAAGAATGAATACGACCTCAAGAATAGTGGCAATGGCTGCACCGGTGATATTTAGAAATCTTTCGGTGCGGATATTTTCAGTGCTAAACCTCTCATCATGGATGCCAACGTCAGAAAGAAGTAGAACCACCATCAGTAGTACGGTGGTTGAAGCCATCAGGTAGCCATACAATCTTTGCCTCCCCTGAAGTGTAATCAGTGTACCCACGATGATTGGTATGAAAAAGACGGTAATTGCGCCGCCTTGCGTGGTGTTTATTGCAAGCAGAGAAATAACTACATTCAGCTGCGTGAGATTCCAGATTTTAGACAACAGGACATACCCTGATTTGTAGAGTACATAAGTGATTATGGCAAGCGGAAATGTTAAAAAGGTTAAGAGCGCCAGCAACAAAAGATTATTCAGCAGGTTGACTATTGAAAAGGTTAATGAGTAAATCCAGACTGTATAAATCAGTATTTCGTGAAGCTGATTGGCTTTGATCCCCAGGATGTTATCCGAATCTGAATCCCTGCGGCCGGGTTCAATGTCAAGCTCAAGATTAAATAACGATCTGAATTTTTTTAGCATAGTCTAATCCTATAAAAGTAAGCAATTCTAAGAATGTAGATCAGGTAGTTTTTCAGGTTTTCATTTTGGGTTTTACATGAGTTTCATTGTAACCCGCTTTGATTTAAATATTTTGCCGAAATGTCGGTATCTGCAAAGTATTTGATTTTTTGTTTTCTGTCCCTAATGCTATCTGATATATCATTTGGACAAAAGAAAAATGACAGGTTCAAGCTAAATATTAAAAAGGCCGAGGCTCCTGTCATTATTGATGGCATTCGTGACGAGGCTGATTGGAAGGCGGCTGTGGTAGCAGGCGATTTTACAATGGTTCTTCCAATGGACACCAGCGCCGCACAACTTCGCACAGATGTCCGCATGACTTACGATGATCAGAACCTCTACATTTTCGTGGAGTGTTATCATGGTGAATGGAATTATGTGGTTGAATCGTTGCGTCGCGATTGGAACTTCGGCCGTAATGACAATTTTATTTTCTTTCTGGATACATATGATGACCAGACTAACGGCTTTGCATTCGGCGTTAATGCTGCCGGTGCACAGTGGGACGGAATGATGTCGGATGGAAGCAAGGTTGATCTTAGCTGGGACAATAAATGGGTGAGTGTTAACCGTGCTAACAAAGATCACTGGACTTTTGAGGCTGCCATTCCTTTTAAGAGCATCAGATATAAAAAAGGAATCACCCGCTGGGGCGTGAATTTCAGCAGAAATGATCTGGTGACCACAGAGAAGTCTGCGTGGGCTCCTGTTCCGAGACAATTTCCCACAGCTGCACTCGCGTTTACCGGTAATCTGGAGTGGGATCAGCCACCGCCGGAGCCCGGAACGAATGTATCGGTGATTCCATATTTACTGGGAGGATCATCAAGAGATTTTATCAATGATAAGCCTGCGAGCTACCGACAGGAAGTTGGCGGCGATGCCAAGATCGCGGTGACCTCAGCACTGAATCTTGATCTTACCCTCAATCCGGATTTCTCGCAGGTAGATGTTGACCGTCAGGTGACAAATCTGGACCGCTTTGAATTGTTTTTTCCGGAGCGGCGTCAGTTCTTCCTGGAGAACGGAGATTTATTTGCCAACATGGGATACAATTCACTTCGTCCGTTTTTTTCAAGAAGGATCGGGCTTGGTGTTCCTATTAAGTATGGCGCGCGACTGAGTGGTAAGCTCAATCGCAACTGGCGGATAGGGGCGATGGATATGGTAACCGATGCCGTGGAGTCCAGGCAGTTGCCACAGCAGAATTTTGCGACTGTTGCATTACAGCGCAGGGTGTTCAGCAGGTCGTATGTGTCTGCCATGTTTATTAATAAGAGCTCATTGAATTATGAACCTCCCCAGGATGGACCGGCTCAATCAAAATATAACCGCAATCTTGGTCTTGAGTATAACCTTCAGTCGTCCGACAACCGGTGGAACGGCAAGGCCTTGTACATGAAATCATGGAGTCCTTTTAAAGAAGGAAAAGATTTTGTCAGTGCGGGGCATTTGCAATACAGTGACCGCAACTGGCTTGTGTACGGGCAGTATGAATATGTTGGGGAGAATTACAATCCTGAGGTAGGCTATGTACCGCGCAGGGGATATTTGAAAATTAATCCTGAGGTTACAAGATTATTTTTTCCGAAGGGAGGAAAAATTTTATCACACGGGCCAAAGTTCAGCTCCATGCGCTATTATGATCCCCGGTTGCTTTCTGCAGCCGGTACGGTAAATCCTCAAATGGATCAGGAGACCTATGGAGCCTATGTGCTCACCTTCAGGTCGCGAAGTACACTCATTGGCTGGACCGCACAAAATCAGGTTCGTTTGTACAACAAGTTTGATCCGACCAATGCAGGAATTGATTCCCTGGAGGTTGGTTCGGAGCATAGGTGGAGGGCGGTGGGCATGGAGTATGTTTCCAAGCCACAGAGTTTGTTTACATGGTTCGGCAATTTCAGGTATGGCGGTTACTATGCGGGTGGGGAACGATTGAATGTAGGGTGGGAGCTGGGTTACAGATTTCAGCCCTATGTGGCCTTGTCGGTGGGTGGCAGTTATAATTCCATCCGGTTGCCTTCACCCTGGAACACTGTAAATTTTCTTTTGATCAGCCCGAGGGTTGATGTTACTGTGACCAGCAAGTTATTTCTGACTGCTTTTGGACAGTATAATGATCAGGCTAAGAATGTGAATCTGAACATGCGGTTGCAGTGGCGGTACAAGCCTGCATCTGATTTGTTTGTGGTCTATACCGACAACTATTTACCCGAGAATTTTGCTGTCAAGAACCGGGCGCTGGTGGTAAAATGGACTTATTGGTGGAATTTGTAAAAAATATGCTAAAAATCGCCAATCCGGGCCTTGCCTAAACCACCTCAATCCCTATTTTTGCGCCTCTGTTTTCGTCTAGAAATCAGTTTTCAAGGATAAGCATCCTTAGCTCAGCTGGTAGAGTCCCGCACCTGCGGGATAATCAGTAGGTCTGAGG
>JBMTCO010000055.1:0-16188 GCA_049430945.1 Cyclobacteriaceae bacterium | reverse complement strand
AAAAAAGCCCTTGATTATCAAGGGCTTATGTGTGTCTTTGGCAGAGGAGGAGGGATTCGAACCCCCGGACCGCGTGAACGGTCTCCGGTTTTCAAGACCGGTGCAATAAACCACTCTACCACTCCTCTAATAAAACATCTTACAAAATTAGAGATTTTAGCGTGAAAGGCCATTCCTGCGGGACAAAACAGCCTCAAAACCCAGTCAGAAGAAGAGAAATGAAAATTTATTTCAACCCTTTACTCTTTAGAAAGTTATAACCTTCAATTGATTTAAAAAATAACTCTCTTTTATAAGCTTCTGATTTTGTGACAAAAGACTCGCTATAAATCAAAATCCAAGGCCGTCTGCTCTTGGTATACTTTACTTTTCCTTCATTATGTTTTTTTAGCCTGTTATCCAGATCACTGGTGTGACCGTAATAAAAGGTTCTGGTTTTTTCACTTTGAAGGATATAAACATAAAACATCGATCAAAGTTACCAGAGATTTGGACCGCGTGAACGGTCTCCGGTTTTTGCCTTAGGCATCCCTTTGGGGCAAGACCGGTGCAATAAACCACTCTACCACTCCTCTGTGAGTTTTAAGACGGAATTTGCTCGGCAAAAGTATGGTTATGAACCAATTTCAGCAAATATCAATGCTGACTTTGACAGTAAAATCAATATTTCATTTACCTGAAGCCCTGATTCAACTTATCCAATGCCGACTGACCGGGAACAAGATCATTTTCAGCCAGCGCATTCAACGGTTTGGAAGTCGTATTTATAGTCTTATGCAAATCAGCCGTATCAGGTTCCAGATACAATAAACCGGTAAGGATATGACCTGCCCGACGGGCCTCCTGCATGCGGTTAAAACTCTCGGTCCGGTCCGTCGGATTCCACTCAGGATTCAACTTCATCAGATTAAGTACAGAACCATCATGCAAGGTCACTGATGCAGGCGCACCGGAATTATACTGCACAGTAATCTCTTCCTCCTGCGGAACAAAATCCAGCGGCGAGGTTACCTCAATGTGATCTCTCACAAAGTCATACGATTTGGTAGAACCGGGATTGTTGTTAAAAGTTACACAGGGCGAGATAACATCAATAAATGAGAACCCGGGATGCGCGAGCGCCGCCTTGATCAACGGCACCAGCTGGGTTTTGTCACCTGAAAAACTCCTGGCCACAAACCCTGCTCCGAGCTCTAAGGCAAGGGCAGCAAGATCAATGGCCTGAAAACGATTTTCAGCGCCGGATTTATTCACAGATCCGCGGTCGGCAGTGGCAGAGTCCTGTCCCTTGGTCAACCCATAACATCCATTGTTCATCACAATGTATGTCATGTTGAGGTTGCGTCGGATGACATGACAAAATTGTCCGAGTCCGATTGATGCCGAGTCACCGTCGCCGGAAACACCGAGATAAATCAAATCGCGGTTGGCCATGTTG
Source organism: Cyclobacteriaceae bacterium (assembly GCA_049430945.1). Lineage (GTDB taxonomy): Bacteria > Bacteroidota > Bacteroidia > Cytophagales > Cyclobacteriaceae > ELB16-189. The sequence goes on along the minus strand of JBMTCO010000055.1, from coordinate 14,750 downwards.
GCACCTGTGGTCACCGAAGGCATACGGCCATGCACCGTATTAAAGCCATGAGAATTTCCGAGAAAATAAGTCGGTGTTTTGGATGAGCACCCGATTCCTGAAAGTTTGGCGATGCGATGTGGCTCTATGGATAAATCGAAGCATGCCTGAACAATAGAAGCGCTGATGCTGTCATGTCCGCAACCTGCGCACAGGGTTGAAAGTGCACCCTCATAATCAGCTTTGGTGAACCCGACATCGTTCTTGGCGCGGGCAGGATGGCGAAAGATAGGTTTAACAAATGTCATATTATTAAAATCAGGAAACAGTCACTTTTTTAACCCGGGCAATTCCCTTGCGGATCTGCTCCAGAATGGTGTCGGCCGTAATAGGCATTCCGTCATAATTCAATACAGACAAAAGCCTGTCAGGGGCAAGGTCCAGCTCATTGATGAGCAGGGTACGCATCTGTGCATCCCTGTTCTGTTCAATAATAAATACTTCATCATGCGTAACCATGAACTCCCGGACTTCATCGTTAAATGGAAATGACCGGATTTGCATCACATCAAAATGAATGTGCTCACCGGCCAGAATGGTCAATGCTTCATCTGCAGAAAATTTAGTTGTTCCGAAGTACACAACGCCCTGCTTTGTATTTCCGGCAGCCTTTTGAATCAGCGGAGGGTGAACATACTTTTTTGAAGTCTCCCATTTTTTCTGAAGCCGCTGCATGTTCCGCACATAAGCATCTCCTTCTTCAGTATAACGCGCGAATTCATCACGGGAGGTTCCGCGTGTAAAGAAGGAACCTTTTGTAGGATGGGTTCCCGGCAAGGTACGATAACAAATGCCGTCGCCGTCCACATCAAGATATCGCCCGAATTGTTTGACCTCATCGAGCTGTTCACGGTTTAGCACTTTTCCACGATCAAATTTTCGCTTGTCATCCCACTTCAGCGGTTCAGACAAATGTAAGTTCATTCCTAAATCAAGATCAGTCATCACCATGACGGGGCATTGCAGCCGCTCGGCCAGATCAAATGCATCGGCAGTCATGTCGAAGCAATCGGATGGTGTGGCGGGAAACAACAACACATGTTTGGTGTCGCCGTGTGATGCATAGGCACATGCAATCAGGTCAGATTGCTGGGTACGCGTGGGCATACCTGTGGATGGACCTCCGCGCTGAACATTGATAATCACGGAGGGTATCTCGGCAAAATAGGCCAGTCCCAGAAACTCTGTCATCAGAGAAATTCCGGCACCGCTTGTCGAGGTAAAGGCTCGTGCACCATTCCAGTTTGCTCCCAGCACCATTCCAACAGCAGAAAGCTCGTCCTCCGCCTGAATAATCGCATAATTATTTGTTCCATCTTCCGCAACACGGAACTTCTTGCAGTACTTCTCAAAAGCGTTGATCACAGAAGTGGATGGAGTGATCGGATACCATGCTGCGACGGTTGCGCCGCCGTAAATGGCACCGAGTGCACAAGCTGTATTGCCATCCATGATGATCCGGTCACCGAGCATATCGCATCGCTTCAGCCGTATGTTCAGTGGATATGAAAAATTCTTTTTAACATACGATGCCCCGAGTTCCAGCGCCTTCAGGTTGGGAGGAATCAGTTTTTCTTTTTTTGCGAACATTTCTCTGATCATTCCCTGAATTACTTCCATCTCCGCATCCAGCAGGGTTGCAAGGGCACCGATATAGACGATGTTCTTAAAAAGCTGCTGTTGTCTTGGAACTTCATAGTTTTCCATGCACAGTTGCATCATGGGAATACCGATGTAATGAATATCATCACGGATAAACTCCGGATGAAGGTTCTTCGTGCTGTCGTACATGAAATAACCGCCCTTCACCACCGAGGCAACATCTTTGGCGAATGTCTGGGGATTGACGGCCACAATCAGATCTACGCCTGCGCGGCGCCCGGTAAAGCCATTATCGCTGACTCTCACTTCATACCAGGTTGGAAGTCCCTGAATGTTGGATGGAAAGAAGTTTTTTGAGCAAAGCGGAATGCCCATCCTGAAGACCGCTTTGGTAAACAATTCATTTGCGCTGGCAGATCCTGTCCCGTTCACATTGGCGAAGCGGATCACCATGTCATTGATTTTTATTTCAGCACTCATAAGATTGTGGAAGCCTTGGTTACTGAGTACATATACTTTTTCATATCCCATGCAGCTGTAGGACAACGCTCTGCACACAATCCGCAATGCAGGCAAACATCCTCATCTTTTACCATCACACGGGATGTTTTCAATTCAGAGGAAACATAAAGATCCTGCGCCGTATTTTCTGCCGGAGCACTCAGTCGTTTCCTCAGGTCGGTCTCTTCACCGTTGGCAGTGAAGGAAATACAGGAAGTAGGACAAATATCCATACAGGCATCACATTCAATACACAGGTCAGGCGTAAAGACGGTCTGTACATCGCAGTTCAGACACCGCTGTGCCTCTTTAAATGCTGTTTCTTTATTAAACCCAAGTTCAACCTCTGTGTTCAGATCTTTGAGTACAAGTTCTTTTTTCTGATGCGGAACTTTGAATCGTAAATCATTCACCACACCGCTGTCATAACTCCACTCATGAATTCCCATTTTCTGATGAATGAGGTTGGTCATCGGAGCGGGCCGGTCTTTGATCAGATCTTTTCCGTTTAGAAACAAGTCAATGGAGATGGCCGCCTGATGTCCATGGGCGACAGAGGTAATAATATTTTTAGGTCCAAGAGCTGCGTCCCCACCGAAGAATACTTTGGGAAGCGTGGACTGAAAAGTTATCTCATTCAGTTTGGCAAGTTCCCAATTTCCGAATTCAATGCCCAGGTCCCGTTCAATCCATGGGAAGGCGTTATCCTGGCCAACGGCAATAATCACATCATCTGCTTCAACAAATTCATCCGGCTCGCCTGTTGAAACCAGCGACCGCTTTCCCTTCTCATCATAAACGGCCTTCACTTTTTCAAACATCATACCCTTGAGTTTGCCCTGCTCCACGACAAATGATTTTGGAGGCATGTTGTTGAGGATCGGAATGTCTTCTGCTTTTGCATCCTCAATTTCCCAGGGTGAAGCCTTCATGTCTGAAAATGGACTTCTCACGATAACCTTTACCTCTTTTCCGCCAAGGCGGCGTGAGGTCCGGCAGCAATCCATGGCCGTGTTGCCTCCGCCAAGGATTATAACTTTTTCCCCGATTTTTTTAGTGTGACCGAAAGCGACATTGGCAAGAAACTCAACTCCAATATGTACATGTGCTCCGGCTTCCGGACGGCCGGGCAGATCAAGGTCTCTTCCTTTTGGTGCCCCTGTCCCCACAAACACTGCATCGTAACCGGCTTCCAGGACAGCACGCATGCTGTTCACGCGATGATTAAAGTGTGTGTGAATTCCCATGGAGGTCACATAGTCCACCTCTTCATCAAGCACTGATTCCGGTAATCGGAAATTCGGAATTTGCGTACGCATCATTCCACCGCCCTTACTCCACTCATCGAAAAGGTGAATTTCATATCCGAGCGGAGCGAGGTCGCGTGCTACAGTAAGTGAAGCGGGGCCACCCCCTATCAAAGCGATTTTTTTTCCATTGGGTTTTCCTGCCTGCGGCATCCGATCGCGGACATCTGATTTGTTATCAGCGGCAACTCTTTTCAGTCTGCAGATGGCAACAGGTTCTTCCTCAACCCGGCCCCGACGGCATGCCGGCTCACAGGGCCTGTCGCAGGTGCGGCCAAGGACACCGGGAAAAACATTAGACTCCCAGTTTATGAGATAGGCTTCATCATATTTTCCTGCAGCGATGAGTCGTATATATTCCGGAACAGGAGTATGCGCAGGACAGGCATACTGACAATCTACAACCTTATGAAAGTATTCCGGATTGGAGGTATCGGTAGGTTTCAATTGGTGATTTGATTAATTGTAAACGGAATGTACGGTTTATTCCCTGAGAACCCAATGAAATTGGGTAGAATGGGCATATCTCAGAATTTCAAGGGAAAAAATCAGGTTTCGCAGTTCAGCCTCACATTAAGACCTTTCAGCGGATATTTCTGCCATTCTTCCGAACCACTTATATAATAAATCAATTTTCGCACCACTTTTGCGCCTCTTTAACGTACAAGGGGTTGATTATAAAATTCCGACAAATGTCGGAGGCTTCAGAAAATTAATTTTTAAAATGAAAAGAGGGCTTTTTTTAACGTTTTTAATGAGCTGGGGCGGTTTCCTGCTTGCACAGCAACCGGCAACAATTCAAAGAGGTATTGGCAAAGTTTCCGGTATTGTACTGGACTCAGTTAATAACCAGGCTGTGGAATTTGCCACAGTTGCCATCATCGACCCCTCAACCGGTAAGCCTTTTGACGGCTCGGTCTGTGATGAGAAAGGAAAGTTCTCTGTTACCAGATTGCCTAACGGAAATTTTAAGGTATCCATCTCCTTTATTGGATACACCACCAAAATACTGGCTTTCAGGATTTCTGAGAGGAATCCTGACTTCAGTCTGGGAACAATCAAACTTTCTCCGGCAACAGAAATATTGAAAGAAGTGGTTGTATCCGGTCAAAAGGCTATTATAGAGGAAAGAGTTGACCGCACAGTTTATAACGCTGAAAATGACAACACCACCAAAGGCGGCGATGCTGCAGATGTTATGCGGCGCGTTCCGATGTTGTCGGTCGACCTGGATGGTAATGTTTCCATGCGCGGAAATTCCAACGTCACCGTGTTGATTAATAACAAACCAAGTACCGTATTAGCAAGCAGCGTTGCAGATGCCCTTAGGCAAATCCCGGCAGATCAGATCAAATCTGTTGAAGTGATCACTTCTCCTTCGGCTAAGTACGATGCGGAAGGTTCTGCCGGCATCATCAACATCATCACCAAGAAAAATACGCTGCAGGGTCTGACACTCGGTATTGATGCCGGAGTTGGCCTGAGGGGCTCCAACCTTGGACTGAACGGAAACTATCGTAAAGGCAAAATGGGCTTTAACCTGGGCGGCTGGGGTCGTGCAGGCTATAATGTTACAGGAGGTTTTGAAAACAACCAGAATCTTGGAAACATTCTGAATGTGCAGACTGCTGAAACCCGCAGGAACGATATCATGGGCCGTTATCAGCTTGGCTGGGATTACGACATCAATAAAAGTAACAGTCTTGCAGCCTCCGTGCGTTTTGGTGTCCGAAATTCAAACAACTATCAGGACAATCTTCTGACCAAAACATATAATCTGGCTTCTACCTTTCCTGCTTCAGTGCTCCCTGTTCCCTCTTCAACCTCTCTGCGTCAGGTGGATGTGGCAGATCTTTCAAATACCATTGATCTGAACCTGGATTACACGCATTATTATAAGAAGCCTCAGCGCGAACTGAGCTTTTTAACACTTTTCAGTAGAAATAACCGCACCAACAATTTTGAGAATATCATCCAGGATCCAACTGAACTTGATGTTCTGAGTCGCAGAAGAAATGACAACAGGGCTTTCAATCAGGAAATCACTTTTCAGGCCGACTATCAGACACCCATTAGCACCAATCAGATGCTTGAAATGGGTGGTAAGCGGATTATCCGAAATGTCTCCTCCGATTATGATTATTTCATTTCCACCGGCACTGCACCTTATGTTAAAGACCCTAACGGAAGTCTTTCGAATATTTTTAATTACGACCAGAATGTTACAGCTGGATATCTGAGCTATACCCTGACCACCAAATCTTCCTTCAGCTTCAAGGCGGGTAGCAGGTATGAATGGACGGACATCAAAGCAAACTTTGCAAACGCAACCGAAATAGATACAAACATTCCATCATATGGAGTGCTGGTGCCAAGTTTTAACATGTCAAAGAAGTTGGCAAACGGAAAAACAGTTAAGCTGGCCTACAATAAGCGTATTCAGCGACCCGGTATTCAGTTTCTGAATCCAAACATTCAGGCAGCTAACCCGCTGAATATTACTATCGGAAATCCGAATCTTAATCCTGAATTCACCGATAACTATGAGCTGTCCTACTCCACATTTATAAAAGGAAGTTCCCTGAATTTCTCTGGCTTCTACCGTAACACAACAGGTGCCATTCAAAGTATCCGCGAAACCTTTGGTAACGGAGACACCCTGAAGACCAGATTTGACAACATCGGAGTGGAGCGTTCTTATGGAATGAACTTTTTCGGAAATGTACGGATAGGAAAAAGTTTCAGCCTGAATGGTGGGTCCGATGTTATATATGCTGTACTTGATAACAATCTTGACGGCAACGCACGCCTCAACAATGAAGGCCTGGTAGTCAGTGGCAGACTTTTTGGAAACTATAACCTAAAGAACGGCTGGGGACTGCAATTCTTTTCCTTCTATCGCGGAAGACGGGTATTGCTCCAGGGATTGCAGGGTGGGTTCGGAACTTACAGTCTAAGTTTCAGGAAAGATTTTGCCAACAAAAAGGGAAGTTTCGGAATGGGTGCTGAGAACTTTTTCGCTAAGTCTATGCGCATCAGAAACGAAATTGAATCTCCGGCCATTTCACAGAAGAGTGTAAACGTGCTCAATAACATCAGCATTCGTTTTAATGTGAACTACCGCATCGGTAAAATGAGTTTTGATCAGCCAACTCGGCGTAAAAAATCAGTAAATAACGATGACCTCAAAGATGGCGGCGGCGGCGGCGAAGGCATGGGCGGGGTTGATCAGGGCGGTGGCCAGCGGTCCGGAGGAGCAATTTCAGGCGGTCAATCCGGAAGACCTCCGATGGGCGAAACTACACCTTCAAGAGCCAAACCAGTCGAAACCGATAAAAAGAAAAAAGAGAAGAAAGCTGTCCAGAAATCAAACTAATAATCATCCGATTTTATAACGGAAAATCCGGCTTCAGGCCGGATTTTCTTTTTTTATAATCTCCCCTGACCTTAAAAAAAGCTTTTTCGGTTTACTTAATTTTAAATAAAATTTGCAGCCAATTAAAAATGAAATGAATAAAAAGAAACTCGTTAGTCTTGGAATAGCAGCCATCTTTCTGACCCTCGGAACAACCGGCTTACTTCTTTACCTTATAGCTCACAACAAGCCAACCAAAGTCATTCATACCACCTTTGGATTGTTTTTTGTGGCCATTGCTGTTTTTCACATTATTAACAACTGGGGATCACTGGTTTCATATTTAAAGGGCAAAGAGGCTGCGGGGCTTGGAAAAGAATTCGTCATCGTCGCTGTCCTCGCAACTGTTTCAGTAATTGGCGCAGGTTTATTACTGCCTCCGTTCGAGCAAATTGAGGAATTTGGAGAAGAACTTAGAAAGGGTAATAAAGCTCCTGTAAAAAAAGTCAGCTATCAGATTATAGAAACCAATATAGAATCCGGTGGCAGATCTGTAAATCTTCAGCTTGACAAAGACAAAAGTGCTTTATTACCTGTCGTTGCTGTTTGGACTACGGATTCCACAGGCCAATTCATTGATAATATTTTCGCGCCTTCAAAGATGACAATCGTGTTTGCCGGAGAAGAGGGAAATGAGGAGCACGCCATCCGCGAGGGTGAGATCGAAGACAAAGATCTTTCCGCGGAGGTCATTCCTGCCTGGCATGCTACTGGATCTGCTTCAAATGTTACAGAGACAACACCAAATGATCCGATGATGATCCGCTCTTTCACCAAAGCATCCGGAAGCTTTACAGTTAATGTAGAGATTTCAAGTATGGGCAATACCGAGTTTTATCAGGCCACAATCAACGATGCCGGAAAAATATCAAGATTATCTGCAGTACGGGGTGAAGGGAAACTTCTTTCCGGATTTGTGATAACAGACTAACTGATTGCCTCTACCGACTGAACCTCATCGGGCATCATTCGCTTGAAGAGGTTTTCTATTCCTGCCTTCAGGGTCACCGTAGAGGAAGGGCAACCGCTGCAAGAGCCCTGAAGAACAACTTTTACTATTCCATGCTCAAAGGAGTGGAATGAAATGGCTCCGCCGTCCTGCTCAACGGCAGGTCTGATATATTCATCCAGGATGGATTTTATTTTCTTTACAACCTCTGATTCTTCGGCTGACTCAGACTCAGGATTTTTCACATCCAGAATCAGTTTTCCGGACTCAAGAAAATTTTTGATGTGTTCCTTAATGGTATTCTGAATTTCCAGCCACTCCACATCGGATTTTTTTGTCACCGTGATAAAGTTGCTCATATAAAACACCCGGTCAACGAAAGGATACATAAAAAGCTCTTGCGCCAGGGGCGCCTCCAGGGTAGAGGCCGGATCAGGAAAATCAAAACTCATTCCGTTGGGCACCAGCATTTCGCTGACCACAAACTTCATGGAATTTGGATTCGGATTAGATTCCAGGTAGATACGGATATTTTTAGGAGCAGCAGTAATCATACATTAAAGTTTTACGCTGCAAAGTTAAATCAATTGCCCGGAATCAGCGGAAGATGGATTTTCAAGTGAATTCTCCCATTTGCTGACCACCGCGGTAGCCAGACTGTTTCCTACCACATTGGTCGCACTCCGGCCCATATCCAGCAAGGGATCAATACCCAGAAGCAGAGCAAGTCCAACTTCAGGAATATTGAAAGTGGACAGCGTGCCGGCGATCACAACCAGAGAAGCACGCGGAACCCCCGCGATTCCTTTACTGGTGAGCATGAGTACAAGTAACATGCTGATTTGTGTTGCGATTGGAAGGTCGATTCCGTATGACTGAGCGATGAACAATGACGCAAAGGTCATGTACATCATACTTCCGTCAAGGTTGAAAGAATACCCGAGCGGCAGCACGAAACTTACAATTTTGTCCTTGCATCCAAACTGCTGAAGCTGAGCCATGGTTTTTGGAAACGCAGCCTCGCTGCTTGAGGTACTGAAGGCCAGGATAATCGGCTCGCGGACCGATTTGATCAGGCCTATCACTCTTCTCCCGATCACCAGGTAAGCAAAAGATCCAAGCATAATCCAAAGCACACCAAGGCTCAGGTAAAATTCGCCGATAAACAGAGAATATGTTTTAAGTATTCCCAGACCCTGCTTGGCGACGATTGCCGTCATGGCACCAAAGACAGCTACAGGTGCAAGCGCCATCACATAACCTGTGACTTTCAGAATCACATGTGCGGCAGCGTCCATAAAGTGAATAATAACTTTTCCCTGTTCGCCGATGGCAGCAGTTCCCACGCCGAAGAACAGAGAGAAAACTACAATCTGAAGGATTTCATTCTTAGCCATCGCATCAATAGCACTGCTTGGGAATATGTGGTGAAGAAATCCCTTAAGTGTAAGTCCGGTACTCTGAATGCCTGTGTCGGTAGAAGTGTCCGGCAGAGGGAGATTCATCATAGTTCCGGGTTTGAAAAGATTCACCAGAATCATTCCGAGCAGGAGACTCAGCAAGGAAGCCCCGATAAACCACATGAGAGTTTTTCCGCCGATTCGGCCTACAGATTTAATATCACCAAGCTTGGCAACACCCACCACCAATGTTGTAAACACCAGGGGAGCAACAATCATTTTGATAAGCCTGAGGAAGATATCTGATAATAAAGAGAACGGCTCCAACAGCTTTTCAATGGACTGACGAATTTCTTTTTGTTCCGCCAGTAAAAGAGCCCTTAAATCTTCAGCCGGATTTTCAATAAGTTCTTTTCCGATTTGATCCAGGCGGATGTTTTCATCCGATATCCAGGTACGGTTGACCGCAAATCCGAGGGCAATACCCAGAACCATTGCCAGCAGAATGTACATGGTCAGGCGATTCATGATCGCAGGGTTACCGTTTTTTTGTTCCATAATGTTTGAGTTGGTTATGTAGTTAGCGGGTGCTTCAAATATTTTTAGCGACTTCATCCCAGTTCACAACATTCCACCAGGCATTCACATAATCTGCACGTTTGTTTTGATACTTGAGGTAATAGGCGTGTTCCCAGACATCCAGCGCCAGCAGCGGCGTACCTTTAATATCCAGATCAGGCATCAGCGGATTGTCCTGATTGGCAGTTGATCCGATTTTCAGTTTGCCCTCATCTTTCACCAGCCACGCCCAGCCTGAACCAAAGCGACCCATTGCTGCCGCTGAAAAAAGTTCTTTGAATTTTTCTGTTGATCCAAAAGCGCCTGAAAGTGCATCCGCCAGTTTACCCTGTAGTCCCGGGCCAGAAGGCTTCATGATCTTCCAGAAAAAATTATGATTCCATGCTCCGCCGCCATTGTTTCGTGCTTTGGCGGAATACTTTCCGACAGAAGCAAAGAATTCAAGCTCGCTGGCTGCTGAAATCTTTTCAGCTTCAATGGCATCGTTTACATTTTTTATGTAGGCGGTATGATGACGGTTATAATGAATATCCATCGTCATCGCATCAATATATGGCTCAAAGGCAGCATAGGGAAAGCCCAGCGGAGTCTGAGTGAACTTCAGACCTGTATTTACGAAGGCACTAGCCGGTATAACAGATGCAGCAGCAACGCCTACGGCTGATCTTACAGTTGTTTCAACAAAATCTCTTCTTTTCATAGGATGTCATTTTAGACAGGATCTCCTGCCGAGGCCTTAAATTATAAAAAATCAGTAGCTTGCGTTAAACTGTATCTGTATGACAGAGATTCTGTTTGATGAAGTTCCTTCCCTCGACCTGTCCGACTTCGACAGCGGTGATCCGGTCAGAAGGAAAAAGTTTGTTGATTCCCTCGGCCAGGCTTATCAGAATATTGGTTTTGTAGCCATCCGTAATCATTATCTGAGTGAATCTCTAAGTCAGAAACTTTATGAAGTAATCGGAAAGTTTTTTGCGCTCCCTGATGAGATTAAGCATAAGTATGAAATTCCGGAGCTCGCCGGTCAGCGGGGCTATATCGGTAAAGGTAAAGAGCATGCCAAGGGAAGAAACACGGGAGACCTGAAGGAATTTTTTCACATCGGCCAGACTGTTGAAGACAATGATCCGATCAGATCAGAATATCCCGACAACATCTGGCCTTCAGAGTTGCCGGAGATGAAAGAAACCGGACTTGAGGTTTATCGTCAGTTGGAAAAAACAGGAGTACAAATGCTGCGTGCCATTGCGCTGTACCTGAACCTTCCCGAAAATTATTTTGATGCGCGTGTCAGGCATGGCAACAGCATCTTAAGACCTATTCATTATTATCCTATAGCCAATCCTGATGAGGTTCCTTCAGATGCAGTAAGAGCTGCAGAGCATGGAGATATCAATCTTATTACCTTGTTAATGGGTGCAAGTGCCGACGGGCTTCAGGTTCTTCGCCGTGACGGAAAGTGGATTCCTATTACAGCGCTGCCTGATCAGCTGGTTGTGAATGTCGGGGATATGCTAGAGCGTCTGACCAATAAAAAACTTAAATCCACCATTCACCGCGTTGTTAACCCACCACGCGCATTGATGAATACGCCACGTTATTCCATTCCGTTTTTCATGCATCCAAGGAGTGAAATGAGCCTGGCCGCTCTGGAAAACTGCGTGGATGAGAGTCATTCAAAATTATGGCCTGATACCACAGCCGGTGCTTTTCTGGAAGAGCGGCTTAAAGAAATCGGCCTGAAAAAATAATCGGGCATGTCGGTTAAGCGATTCCGCTATATCGTTTTTCTCAAAGACATTGCACTCTTGTCGCTTTCATCTTTTGGAGGTCCGCATGCCCATATTGCACATTTCGAAAAGCGGCTGGTTTCGCGGAGAAAATATCTTTCGGCAGAAGAACTCAGTGAAGTAAATGCCCTCTGTCAGGTATTGCCCGGACCAACCTCCACCCAAACGCTCAGCGCCATAGGCTATAAGCTAGGCGGTGCAAAACTTGCATACCTGACCCTGCTGGTCTGGTCAATGCCTTCCATTATTTTCATGACTGCAGCAGGGCTTCTGATTGGTCATTATCAAACCCGTGAATTATCGATTGCCTTTACACGCTTTATTCAGCCGATGGCTGTAGGCTTTGTTGCCTATGCAGCCTATACCATCAGCTTACGGACGATCAGCACTAAGACAGGATTAGGTCTGATGGTTCTGGCTGCAGGTTCGGCATTTTACTTCCGCACACCTTTTGTTTTCCCGATTATCCTTTTGTTTTCAGGAATTGCCACCTCATTTAAGTATAAATCTCAGCCAAAGGCAGAAAAACAAAAGATGGACATCAGGTGGAACAATTTTTTGCTTTGGGCCGGAGTGCTGATTCTTGCCGCTGTCCTTGGCGGATTGACCAAGTCGCTTCCCATCCGGTTATTTGAAAATTTCTACCGGAACGGTAGCCTTGTTTTCGGAGGCGGGCAGGTCCTCACGCCCATGCTTTACACTGAGTTTGTGGAATACGCAAAGCCATTTGCCGGAGGCACCCCAAAACCGTATGTAGAGCCTGATGCATTTCTGAGTGGTCTTGGGATTGCTCAGAGTCTGCCGGGGCCGGTATTTTCATTTGCCTCCTATCTCGGTGTGCTTGCCATGAACAGCAGGGGTTCCGGTGTAGCCGGTGAGCTTACAGGCGCTTTATTCTCTGCAGCCGGCGTTTTCCTTCCCGGTACATTTCTGATCTTTTTTATGATCAGAGTGTGGGATGTTCTGAAGAAATACCGTCCCATCCGTGCCTCTCTGGAAGGCATTACAGCTGCAAACTCGGGCCTTGTGGCGTGTGCCGCGGTACTGCTTTTTCTTCCTTTGGAATTCAATGTGATGAACTCCGGCATTGCGGCCGCAACATTTTGTGCACTGGCATTTACGCGAGTCCCCTCATGGGTTTTGATTCCGGCAGGACTTATCCTTGGACTTATTATAAAATAACAAAGGCCGCCCCTGAGGACAGCCTTTGAATATTTTTTTCAGAAAGTTATTACTGAAGCTTGAAGATGATTGGCAGGGTGTATTTCTGACGAACTGCCTTACCACGCTGCTTTCCGGGATTCCAAGGTGGAGAAGAAGCAACAACCCGAACGGCTTCCTCATCGCAACCAGCACCGATACCGCGTACCACTCGTGCATCCACGATAGAACCATCACGGTTGATAACGAACTCGACGTATACTTTTCCCTCAACACCCATACGGTTTGCCTGGGGAGGATACTTCAGTTTTGAACTGACGAACTTATAAAAAGCTGACATTCCACCTTTGGGAGTTGCTGTTTCCTCAACGATGGTGAAGATTTCATCCACATCTTCCTTAGGCTCTTCAACTTTAATTTCAATCTGCTCTATCTTGGTGTCCTCGGTCATTTCAACGTCAAGGTTTACCTCAATCTCTTCTTCGATTTCCTCTTCATCGGGAACTTCCACAACCTGAGGCTGCTGAATCTGTGGCGGAGGTGGGGGCGGAATATCCGTGGGCGGAACTTCCATGATTTCATCTGCTGTGTTAATGGTTTTTCCTGCCAGCAGTTCAGCCTGTTCTTCCATTTCCTTCCACTCAAAGGCAGTCAGTACGATGCCCAAAGTAAGGGTCAGGCCAAGGCTGAAAAACAGCGTTGACGTCTTGGTCAAGTCTGCTTTCTCAGATTTTTTCAGCTCCATAGGTTATAAATTGAATTTCAAATATAAACATTGACATTAAAACTGAAATTCCGACGCTGTAATTTCTGAGGATTTTCAGGGTTTAAGGGTAAATAATGTCTTTTATGGTGCCAGTTACCTTCTGTGCCCGTAGAATAGCGTCAGAAAAATCGTTGGAAAGATCCCCTGGTTTGAAGTTGTCGGCATCATAACAACCTTTTTGGTGTAGGCATCCAGCAGAAATCCAGCCTCAAAGCCTGTTACCGAACTTTTCAGAACACCCATCTCAAAATTAATAGCTGCCTTGATGTTGAGGCCGGGCTGAATTTTTGCCTCACCTAAACCCTGCAGCAAACCGCCCGGTCCAATAATTCTCTGAAAACTATGATTTGGATTTTTGGGGTCGTAAGGTTCATTGGTGGTTGAGAAAGGCCCGTCCAGCGCTCGCTCTATGTAATAAGGCGTCACTAGTCCAAAACTTGGGCCTGCGGCCAGAACTCCTTTTATTTCAACGCCTTGTTGAGGGGCTTTCTTAAAAAGGATGAAATCCCTGCCATACTGAAACCGGAAGGAATACAAATAGTGGGTTTTACCAAAAATGAAAAAGTTGCCTGAGTTTGAAGTTCTTCTTGATTCCAGTGGATGCTTCACGTTCATGATTTCAAGGCCAAAAGTTTCAAACACACGATCAGTGCGCTTTCTGGCCTTTTTAAATACAAAACCACCAATAAGACCTCCGGATGAGTTTTTATTTATGCCCCAGTTAAATTCAGAGTTGTATTCATAACTGTCCTGCGGCTGGGCAAAAGCAGCTCCGGAAAGGATTCCGGCGAAAAAAATGAAGAATAAAACCCGCATAGATTTCAAACGATAAATTTAGGCCTTATTTTATCAAACAAACAAAAAGATCAAAAACCATGGACCATCAGATGGAAGTCATATACCTGGGAGGCCTGCGGACCGAAGCCCTACACCTTAAATCAGGGGTAAAAATCATTACTGACGCCCCGTTAGATAACCATGGAAAAGGAGAATCTTTCAGTCCCACCGACCTGGTCTGCAGCGCATTATGCAGCTGCATGATGACCCTTATGGGGATTCTGGCAGACCGTGAGGGAATCAGGCTTGAGGGTCTTAAAGGGGAGGTTGTTAAGGTAATGACAGCCGCACCACGGAAAATTGCGGAAATCCATATTATCCTGAGGCACCTGAAACTTGAGGCCACGGACGAGCAAAAAGAAAAACTTAAGCGGGCAGCCCAGACATGTCCTGTTGCGCTTACC
>JBMTCO010000054.1:0-16234 GCA_049430945.1 Cyclobacteriaceae bacterium | reverse complement strand
CTCCAGCAATCCAAGACTGCTGTTATTGATAAGTTCCCTGAACCGATTCTCACTGAGCAAAAGTTGCTCTCTGGTGGACTTTAACTCTGATAAATCATTGCAAATCAGGATACGATTGCCGGAAACGGAAACGGAAAATACCATCAACTCTACCAGCCTCCCAGATTTTTCAGATAAATCAAATTCAATCTGTAACTTTTCGCCTGCCCCTCCTTTTATGAATGTACCGGCCAGCGAGGGGGACACAGAATTTTTTAATCCCGGAAGGTCTGTCAGGGCTAAAGCACTCGATGAATCAGATAATCCAAACAATTCAAGAGCTCGTGTGTTAAGTGCTGAGATGTTGCCAATTGAGTCAGTCAAAATTGCCGGAAAATCAGCAGCCGTAAAAATCAGCCATTCAGCATGTTCGGTTTGATGAGACATTCAAGAAAAACAATAATGCGGTGAAAGTTAAGAAATAATAACCTGTCATAGCTTTTCAGGCTATTAAGTAATTGCCGGTTCAGGATTTCAGGCAAAATTTTTTATTGGAAATCAGGAGATATAAAATGGTCAAACCGGGATCCGGATGGTTACGGTCGTTCCTGCACCTTCCTTACTGTTAACAAAAATTTCTCCTCCATGCATCTCCACAAATTGTTTTACAATCTGCAGACCAAGACCGGTACCCTGTATATGCTCAGCATTTTTGCCTCTATGAAATGATTCAAAAATTTCAGAGAGATCCTCAGCAGGAATTCCTATTCCAAAATCTGTTACAGAAATCAATGCATAATTATCCTGAAAATCGATATCACAAATCGGTTGCTCAGCACCCGGTGAGTATTTCAAAGCATTAGAAAATATATTTGACAGCACATGATTAAACAATGCCAGATCAATTTTCACAGATTTCGGATGACCATGAAATCGCAGGCTTAGAGTCCGTTCATCATTTGAAACAAATTTCTGCTGAGAAATCAACTCAGAAATGAACTCAGTCAGATCAACTGACACCGGACGGAATTCCAGTTTACCGGAATCAATTCGTCCAAGAAGAAGAATATCATTCATCAGATTTGTAAGTCTGGTTACTTCTTTATTAATCCGGCCGATAAAACGATAGGATTTATCCTGAGGGTCAGGCAAAAGTTTCATAATGTGAAATTGAAGAAGCTCTGCATTGGATTGAATGGTTGTAAGAGGAGTTCTGAATTCATGAGAAGTCATTGTGATAATCCTGGACTTCAGTTGACTAACCTCCTTCTCCTTTTCAAGAGCAGCCTTCAGTTCCGTTTCATACCTTTTACGTTCTGTAATATCCACTTCAATAGCCAGATAACCGTCAAGGCTACCGTTTTCATTGAAGAATGGCTCGATATGTAACTCTACCCAGTAAATTCTGCCTGTCTTTGACCGATTAAGAATTTCAACCCTTACTTTCTCCTTTCTCCACAAACTGGCCTTTATTTTATCGACGGTCAATGGATCTGTCCCTTCGAACTGAAACATTCGTGGTGATTTACCAATGAGTTCAGAGAGTGTATATCCGGTTAACCGTTCGGCACTTTGATTGGCCCATAAAATTCTTTGGGACCTGTCAGTAATTATAATACCGTTTGTACTGAGTTTTGCAACAAGGGAAAGTTTATGAACTTCCGCTTCTGCCGATTTACGATCTGTTATATCCTGAATGGTTCCGCCTATAAACAACTCACCGGTTCTTTCATCATGCCTGACCAGACCCGTGAGGTTAATCCAAGTTACCTCATCCTGTAAGCGCACATCAATGGAGAAGCGATGTCCAGGACGATCCGAATTTTTAAAAAGCGGCTTTACCTGTATTTTCCCGGAATCACTTAGCAGATCAAGAAACTGATGGAGGCTGGATATATTTATTGATCCAAGGATTTCATTAAGGTTTTCCGAAGTTTCAAACCGGTCATCAAAAAACCAATATACAAAGTTGCCAAGCTTTGCAGAAAGCTGTGCCTGCCTCAGTTTCTCCAAAACAGATCTCAACTCATCCGTTCTCAGTTTAACTTCAGTTTCAAGCCCGTCAAGTAATTTCTGGTTTACCAGTTTCTGGGCATTGAGAGAGTCTCTCAGTGAAACCAGTGACTTTTTAAGAATACCTATTTCGTTTTCTGAGTGATCGCCGATTTCCTGACTAAATCCGGGCTCAATGAGGGATTGCGCAAACCCTGTGATTTCTGCCACCGGCCTACTGACCCGCAATGCAACGAAATAAAACAATAATGCAGTAACCAGAAATGCTACAACAAGCAGTATGTAAACAGGATAATTAAGATCCCAGACCAGAGCAGAAATGACCCTTTCAGCAACATAGACTTCAACAGTACCTGAGAAAGAACTTGATTGAAAAGGTTGGGCAACTCTGAAAAATGATGCCGAGTCAGCCAAAATTTTTTCTGCATCCAAGTCAGCAGGGAAAAAGGCAATAACCTCGGGTTTTAAGGGATTTTCGGCTGGTGAAAACACCATAACTGAAACATCTTGTTCATTGCCTGCAAAAAAATTAAGTGTCTTTTCAAGGCCGGCATAATTACCTGCGTCCAGTGAGATCTCAATACCGACTGAAATAGCTCTTGCCATTTCAGTAAGCTCCTTTTGCTTCTGATTCACAAGAAAATCATACTGCCTGGAAGGATAATAAAAAGCTACCGCAACTGCCAGTAAAAAAAATAAAGCAGCATAAGGTGCCCATATCTGGAATGTTAAACTTCGGAAAAATTTCATTTCCCGGTCATTTCATTCGGATTAATAAATTTTCAGGCACGCCGTTGGCCAAGGAAACAAACCCAATAGCACCCGGATTTTTTCTTATAAAATTTAATACTTCTTCATCCGTATTAAAAAAGTATGGAGCATTGAATCTTCCCTGAAAAACAAGAGAGAGCCAATATTTCTGTACGGCCACAAAACTTTTTCCGTAAACCCGGCGGGCAACGACCTCACTGATATCTGAACCTGAACCCGGCAACACAATAATAATAGGTCTGTTATTCTCCCATCTGTTATTTTTTGGCTTGAAGATACTTACAAGATCATCATTTGTAAGGTAAGCGTTACCTGTATCATTTCCTACCACTAGGAAGTCCTGACCAAAGGAAACACCAGGCTTAAAGAAAGCTGCGAAAGCGACCAAAAGAAAAATCAAATTCAACTTTCTCATAGTCCGTATGCAAGTTGAATTTTAAGAAATAATTTATCAAGCTCTTTAACTTCAGGACCATCGTGGTCATGGAAGTCCGAGGAGCGCATTAGCTGTATTTTAAGGTTCAGCAAATAACTAAATTCATACCTGAAACCAATTCCCATTTGAGTTCTGTGAACGTGAGACACATGCAATTCATTTTCATCAGTGCTGGTGACATCAAACAAGATAAATGGTATCCTTTTATCATCAAGCCGAAAACCAAGGTAGGAGTAGGAACTAAAATTATTTGCCCTTCCAAGTGAGTCAGAATCATTAAAATTATACATAGACTCATTAAGGAATTCAAGTTTATCAGAGAAATAGGCGAATGAAGTTGTCAGCATTCTAAATCGGACATCCTTTTTATAGTTATTGCTTTGGTTTGCCTGGCCACTATGCACTCCTGATATATTATTTTTCAGAAGGTCATTATAAAAACCTGCCTGAATACGCATTCCATCTACAGGCCTGATGTGTGCTGAAGCAGTGAAGGAGAGATCTGTACCCTCACGTGCTGCATCATTTGAAGAAATCCCATTGCCGGCGACCAGATCATATCCAAAGTTTAATTTTCCCAGTCCCTGCCCCATCAGTCGTACCCCCAGAGTATGCAATGGGATAAAGTGACTAAATGCTACCGGTCTGTCAATGGTTGGAAAAAAAACGCGGCCATGGTGGTAAACATCATTCCAGAAATTTACCGGTGAGTGAATCTTACCTACAATGATGCTGTGGTTTTTATAGTAGTCAAATTTCATTTGTGCCCGCTCAATGCTTGGGCTGAAGGTAGTTGCAGATCTTGGATCAAATTTTACAACTGTTTCACTTAAGAAACTAATGCGATCAGTAATGCGGGAGGTGAGAAAGAAATCCTGTTCTCCAAGTGTAAAGAAACTATTATACTGCCCTGACGGCCTGTTCAACGTAAAATCAATGGCACCATAAAAATTTACCATCGTTTTACGATCCGTAGATTGAGCAAAAGTTTTTGCTGAGGAGATCGCCATGAACCCCAGGATTAGTAACAAAAATATTGAAGGTTTTATAAAAAACTTCATTCACTATGATTTGAATATTTAAAGGTCATTATTATAGTAGTTCCTTCATGTTCACGGCTTTCAATTTGAATGTCAGCCTGGTGCAGATCAAGGAATTGCTTTACTATTGCCAACCCCATACCGGTTCCCTGAATATTTTCAACATTGGAGGATCTGAAAAAGGAATCAAAAATTCTTGATTGATCTGCAACCGGAATACCTATACCATAATCTATTACAGAAATATCAAACCGATCTTCCCTGAAATTTATATGCAGCTCAGGTGCCTGTTTTCCCTTTGAATACTTGAATGCATTTGATACTATGTTTACAAGGATGTGATTTACCAAAAATGGATCAACCACCGCATTTCTGGGTTCACCCAAGACTTTCAACTGAAGTTTACGGCCGGTGGCATCTTCAAAGCGTTGCGTTTCAGTCAATTCATTAACAGCAGCCACAATATCAGTCTCCACCGGTTTATAAGGAATTTTACCGGACTCAATGCGGCCCATAAGCAAAATATCATTCATCAGGTTTGTAAGACGAATCACCTCCGTGGTTATCCGATTAAGGTATTTTTCGGAGAGCTTTTTGTTAGTAACAGGCTGACCTTCGAGGAAGATATCAAGCAACTCGGCATTAGCCTGGATGGTTGTAAGAGGTGTCCGGAATTCATGAGAAGTCATACTGATAAACCTGCTCTTCATCCTATTGATTTCAGTTTCCTTGTTAAGGGAAACTTCAAGATCATTACGAATGACTTGCAGCTCCGCATTCTTTACCTCAAGCTCTTTTTCTTTCCGATTTAGTTCCTGAACATAAATGGTAATATCATTTGCATAGATGTTAAAATATCCACGGTCCATTACGTTCCTGAACCAGATGGAATAGAATCTCTGATTTTTTTCAACGAATATGTTTTTATGCTCTTCACCCTTTTCAATGGATTCCTTTACCAGGTGGTACAACTCCCGGTCTTTAATTTCTTGGTCAGACAGTCCGAAATCATCAATGAACGTATTTGCAGATTCATTTTTGTACAGCAATTTGAAATCATAACTAAATCTCAGGATTGGATTCGGATTTTCTGAAGGAAAAAGTGAGATACTTTTGATTTCATTCTGAGCCTCCTGTAACTCCCGATTTCGATGCCTGATTCGTTCTGTAAGAACCTGAGCATCCATCAGAGAACGCGTTGTTGTCTGTTGAAGAAACAAATATTCAGTCAAATAATCATGTTTTGGAATATCCTTAAGAGTAATTCCAAAATCATTGGTGCCGGTCTGAGAATTAATGACAGGTGAAGAAAGTACCAGAATAAAATCATCAAAGGTCAGATATGCTCCTTTGAACCGAAGTTGAGAGTTTTTAATTCTGAAAAAAACAAGATTACTTGACCGCCCTGAACCTTCACTGAAGGCATCTTGGACATTGAATACGCCCTCCCAATCAAAAACCTCCTCAAAAGAAAGACCTTCGTGAATATCAACCAGGCAATACTTAAAATTGGAGCCAAAACGTCTGATTTTGCCGTTTTTATCTACAAAAAGAAAATAGGGGCAACTGAAGTTAACGATTGCATGCAGGTTGTCATAGAAGTAATTAAAAAGGGAATTTCGTTTTGATTCCTCCATCAGTGTTACAACTGTTTTTGCGAGCGTACGTAATGCTGTATGCTGTTCAGAGGAAAGGTTTCTAGGCTTCACATCCACCACGCAAAGAGTGCCTAATGCAAAACCTGCAGAGTCAACCAGTGGCACTCCTGCATAAAATGCAGCATGAGGATCTCCAGTTACGAGGGGATTGCTGCTGAACCGTGCGTCTTTTGTCAGATCTTCAACCAGGAATGTCTCAGCCGGTTTTTGAATAGCGTGAGCACATATTGAAATTTCCCTGGAGGTTTCCGCCACTGAAATCCCGACTTTTGATTTGAACCATTGTCTGTGTTCATCAACCAGGCTTATCAGTGAAATGGGTGTGTTGCAGATCTGGGATGCCAGGATTGTTAAATTATCATAGAGCTTTTCAGCCCCTGAATCAAGCAAACGATAATCCCGCAATGCGGAGAGACGGTCACTTTCAGTATGCTGAATAGGATTCAATTGAATTTCTTTTTACCAACTGACTCTGAATACATGACAATCCTCTGCAGATTCCCTTTCACGTATGTGCTCTACTGTGCAGGGCTGATTGAATCTCTTTCCCAAACCGCGCAGTAATCCCACTACCATTGGAGCAAGACCCTCCCTGTGAGACCGGTATTCAAGTTCAAGGGAGTTTGGTGTCACATTCCGGGTTGCGAATTTTGGCGGCTGAAGCGTTGGCATAATGCCCGTCAAACGACTGTGAAGCATATCCATGTTTCCAAGGAATTCGGCCAGGTTTCCGCCTGAAAGATTCAGCAAATCGCCGTAACCTTCATTGGCAGTATATAAAACCCAATATTCCCCAAATAAATCAAGTACCTGAGCGGCGTCAGCGCCTAAAACTTTGGAAGCCGCCCCTACAAGAGCGTAGGTAATATGGTCAGGATAAGGGTTCATGGAAATAAAATCCTCATCAGGAAAGTCTGCAATACTGCATATCTCAGACCATTTTTCAGGGCCATGGTTATCAATAACCAATCCCCTTATAGCTTTATTGACTAATCCATACATAATTTTGGTTTTTAATAAAACCAAAGGTAGATTTTATACCTCAAATACATAATGATTGGCTGCGGAAATTCGAGAAAAAAATCAGGTCCAAAAAAAAACTAACCCTTATGTAATAATTGAACTCTAATTGCAAGATTTCATCTTATCAGTTGTATCTTTTGATTCACAGGATAAATCCATTCCACCCCGCGTTCGGTTACTACAGCATCATCCTCAAGAGGAATTCTTAGTTTTTTGCCACCCCATTCAGGAAGCGGGGTATATGCAAACAATTCAATTGACAACAGATTGGTTGGTTTGATCTGATAAGTCAGTTGTACCGGATTGAAGTGAGCAATGGAAGGTCCGGATCCATGGCCCCAGTCTCCTACTGCATGGCATCCGATCATCACATCAGTTTTTTCCGAACTTCCGGGCTTATTAAATTCTTTCATGCGTACAAATCCATCCTGTTCCAGAGCAGCATAAATCCTATCCATATTCTGCTGCGCAGTAAATCCGGGCTTGATTGCACTCTTAACAACTTTCCTTGAACGCACGGCCATATCAAAGGCGTGGCCAATGCCTTGAGGTAATTCAGTTTCATTTTCTTTCAGGACATAAGCAATTCTCTTCATGTCTGTATAATAGCCCATGAGTCCTACGCCCCAGTCAATCATGATAATGTCGCCGCGCCGTATGATGCGGTCAGTTGATGTTGCTGCAATTCCATCAGGACCGGTTACATATACTGAGGGCATTCCAAAAGAAGATTCGAGGTTGTTTTCAAAAAGCTTGTTCATCATCCACCATGCAACATCTTCAAGTGTAGTTATGTCGGGTGTAATTACCTCATTGGATAGTGCACGTTCTGCAATGGTGTAGGAGAAATTTGAAGCTTCGCCAAAAGCTACAAGCTCACCGGAGGTGTGCCGTGACCGAAAATCAGAAGCAAGCTTTTCAGCAGACACAAATCTTGATTCAAATTTTTTTCCAAGTATCTGGGCCAATTCAAGCCGTGTGGAATAAGAAAGGCCATCAGCTCTTCCAATGTCTTTGGAGTAATTCAATCCTATTCGTGAGGGTTTGCGCTTCTCAACAAATTCCTTCAGCTCTGATTCGTCCCCAAAATAATCGTAAGCTTTTCCCTGCACAAGCAGATAACCATCAATACCAAGGACAGCCCGTTCTATTCGATCACCGCCTTGATCTGTAAAAATGTAGTAGCCATTGTGGCTTACATAACCTTCACCCAGAAATTTATAAAGCGGATCAAAAATTCCTTCACGGCAGGTAATGATCCACATATCAATTTGATTTTCTCTCATGACCTGAGGAAGTATCAGATCAAATTTCTCACGCCTGATCTCGTTAAGATTATTCCAGCGTCGTCTTACCTCCTGAGCATTTGAAACAGAATACAATGCAAAAACTAAAAAAATAATAGCAGGAGATTTGAGAATAGAAACAGGTAATAAGGATAGTTTTTTCATAGTCCGTAAGCGTCATTTTATATTCAATGATAAGTCAATGATGCCGAAGGTACAACATGCTGGTAAAAATCATCAACCATAAATGAGTATCACCGATTGTCTGAATAAATCTCATACGGTCCACCTGACAATGGTGATATTTTGCCGTCATGAATATCACCGGCATAAAAAATTCCCCCTTGGCAGATTTGGAAATCGATGCCTATCAAAAAAATTTTTCCTGGAAGCAGGAGGAGAAATTATTAGCCGGGCTTCCCGGAGACAAAGGTGTAAATATTGCCTATGAGACCATAGACAGACATTGCATGGAGGGAAAAGGCGAGGCCATTGCACTCCGATGGCTGGGTAGAAACTCTGTCCGGAAGGATCTCTCTTATCGGTCCATGATGGAAATGACCAACCAAATGGCGAATGTCCTGATTGGACTTGGTATTGAGAAGGGCGATGTTGTTTTTTCTCTGCTGGGCCGGACGCCTAATTTATACATCACTGCACTTGGTGCACTGAAAACCGGGGCTGTGTATTGCCCTCTGTTCTCCGTCTTTGGACCGGAACCAATCTATCAAAGGCTGAGTCGAGGTAAAGGTAAAATACTTATAACCACTTCCGAAATATTTAACCGAAAACTGAAGTTTGGTATCGATCGTCTTCCCGACTTAAAATTTATTCTGATTGCCGATTCAGATATCGATCTGAACAAGCGCGTTTTATCCTTACCAAAGCGGATCAAAGATGCACTCAAGTCCTTCACCATACCGCCGACATCGCTGAATGATCCGGCATTATTACACTTTACAAGCGGCACAACAGGAATGCCAAAAGGTGCAGTGCATTTACACAGGAGCATTCTGACCCATGCGATAACCGGCAGGCTGGTCCTTGATCTTAAGCCCGGTGATGTTTACTGGTGCACTGCCGACCCCGGTTGGGTAACAGGAACCTCTTACGGAATCATTACGCCGCTTTTGCATGGAGTTACAATCATTGCAGATGAAGAAGAATTTGAAGCCGATCGATGGTACCGGATACTGGAAGAAAACCATGTACAAATATGGTATACCGCTCCTACCGCATTCAGAAGACTGATGCGTGTAACGCCACATCAGAATATCAAGGAAAGATTCCCGAAACTCAGACTCATCCTTAGTGTTGGAGAACCTTTACATCCCGATGCAGTAATCTGGGGTCAGAAAACATTTGGAGTTCCTGTGCTGGATAACTGGTGGCAGACAGAAACAGGAGGCATTATGATTTCAAATCTTAAGGATATGAAAGTCAAGCCAGGATCTATGGGTAAACCTATTCCGGGAATAGAGGCAGCGGTAGCTTCAACGGATCAAATTTTCAGATTGATTAACGAGCCGAATACCACCGGAATGCTGGTTTTAAAAAAAGGATGGCCTTCCATGTTCAGCACTTACTTTGGTGAGTCTCTCAGATATGATAAATGTTTTCAAGGTGAATGGTACATTACCGGTGACCTGGTGCAGCGGGACAACGAAGGCTATTATTGGTTTGTGGGCAGATCGGATGACATGATAAAAACATCCGGTCACCTCGTAGGTCCTTTTGAAGTAGAGCGAGTGCTTATGGAACATGGTCAGGTTTCAGAAGCTGCAGTCATTGGAAAACCTGATCCTATGATTGGCGAGTTAATCAAAGGCTTTGTTGTGCTTAAACCCGGTGCCGTGGCAGGTGATGTATTGAAAAGCGAGATTATGGCTTTTGCACGGCTTCATCTTGGGGCAGCCATTGCACCAAGGCAGATTGAATTTATTCAGGGTCTGCCAAAAACCAGAAGTGGAAAAATTCTTCGCCGTTTACTCAAAGCCAGAGATCTGGGTTTACCTGAAGGAGATTTATCAACGCTTGAAAATGGTTGAGGAAATCCAGGTACCGGCAAAATCAACCATAGCAGGATCTGAAACTGCCATATTGGAACAGATGATCCTGATCAGAAGGTTTGAGGAAAAGGCCGCAGAACTGTATGGAAAAGAAAAAATCAGAGGTTTTCTCCATTTATACAATGGTCAGGAGGCTATTGCCGCAGGCGTTCTTCACCATCGCAAAGCAGTTGACAAAGTGATCAGCACTTACAGAGAACACGGCCATGCTCTGGCCTCAGGTGTGGAGCCACGGAAAATAATGGCAGAACTTTTCGGAAAAACGGAAGGATGCAGTGGCGGACGCGGGGGTTCCATGCATTTGTTTGACGTCGGAAAAAATTTTTTCGGAGGTAATGCCATTGTCGGCGGCCATCTGCCTGTTGCCGTAGGGATGGCGCTGGCAGATAAAAAACTTAACCGCGAAAGTATAACCTTTTGTTTCTTCGGGGAAGGTGCTGTGGCAGAAGGAATATTCCATGAGTCCATGAACCTCGCAGGTCTGCTGAAAGTCCCGGCACTGTTTATACTCGAGAATAATCTTTATGCCATGGGCACTCATATATCCTTTACGCTTGCAAATTCAGATTTCTCATTAAAGGCCCGAGGCTACGGACTTGAATATTTTGAAGCGGACGGAATGAATCCCGAGGAAGTTGCTGAACGAACAGCTGAAGCTCTGCAGAAAATCAGGTCTGGTAAAAAGCCTGCTTTGATTGTCTTTAATACATACAGATTCAGGGCTCATTCCATGTTTGATGCTGAATTATACAGGGCAAAGGATGAAACAGAACAATGGAAGCTAAAAGATCCGCTCAGAATTTTTGCCGAGAAACTAAAGGAAACAGGAATAACTGAAGAGCCTAAAATCAAGGAATTATATCTGAGTGCTGACCGCATTATTGAGGATGCTGTAGCCTATGCTGAAGCAGGACATTATGAAGCACCTGAAGACCTCACCAGATATCTGACTCACGCGGAAACCCATGACTGAAACAGTTCGAACCTACAGGGAGTCCATCAGGAACGGACTTCGTACATCACTTCAATCAGATTCCCGGGCATTTCTGATGGGTGAAGATGTGGGCAGGTACGGGGGCGCTTTTGCGGTGAGCAAGGGACTGCTTGAGGAGTTTGGTCCTGACAGGATTATGGATGTTCCGCTTTCAGAAGCAGGATTCACAGGAACTGCTATTGGCGCAGCCATGGCAGGAATGAAGCCAATTGCAGAGCTCATGACTGTAAACTTCAGTTTGCTCGCACTCGACCAGATCATCAACAATGCTGGAACATTATTTCACATGACCTCGGGGCAGGTATCAGTGCCTGTTGTTATAAGGATATCCTGCGGACCAGGAAGGCAGCTGGCGGCTCAGCATTCGCACAGCTGGGAACCGTTATTTGCAATGATACCGGGATTGAAAGTTTTATCAGCAGGAACACATGAGGATGCCGAAGCCATGCTAATGCTGACCTTGAAAGAAAATGACCCCGTGGTAATTTTCGAATACACCTCCATGCTTAACATGGGAGAATTCCTGATCAGCGGAAAAGTTTCTGATATCAGCAAGGCGGCAGTCCGAAAATCCGGAATTCATCTTTCTATAATAACCTATGGTGCAGGGGTACACAAGTGCATGAAGGCCTCGGAAGATCTTATGAAGTCAGGTATTGATGCAGAAATAATTGATTTAAGGATATTGAGGCCTCTGGATACAGAAACTATCATTTCAACAGCGCGCAAAACAGGAAAAGTTATCATCGTTGAGGATGCCTGGGGAACCATCAGCATCGGATCTGCAATTGCATCGATCCTTTACCGTAACTGTTTCTACGATCTGGAATTGCCCCCTGTACATCTTTCAGGGATTGAAGTGCCTGTACCCTACCCGCTTCATCTTGAACAGCTTTGTACACCCGGCGTAGAGCAGATTGTTGAACAGGCTAAAAAAATCACAGGACATGAGTGAATTCCGGATGCCAAGCCTTGGGGCCGATATGGTTGCAGGTACACTCAGACAGTGGAAAGTAAGACAAGGAGATCATGTTCACCGAGGTGATATTATCGCAGAGGTAGAAACGCAAAAAGGAATTATTGATGTGGAGGTTTTTGAATCCGGAGTAATAGGTGAATTACTAGTGCAGGAAAATCAGAAAGTTCCTACAGGTACACTGCTCACCTATATTTTACCTGCTGAGGCTGAAATTGAGGATAAAGCAACAACACCTACCATAATTGCAGGCAAACGAGTGAGGGCTTCGCCACTGGCACGGAAAATTGCTGATGAAGGAAATGTTGAACTTGAAAAAATTACCGGTACAGGACCGGGTGGTTCAATAACGAAACAAGATGCTGAAGATTATCTTGAGTCAATCAGAAAACCGCAAATTATCCAACCTGCCACTAAAGAAGATAAATCTGAAATCAGGCAGGCCATAGCCGGACTTATGTCAAAATCACAACAGGAAATTCCTCCTTATGTTGTAAAGACTGTCGTTGATATGGAGCCATCATTAAAGCTTCTGTCAGATCGTAATTCAGGTAAGCCGGAAAGAGAACGGATTCTGGTGATCGCCTTAATTGCAAAGTCTGTTGCTGTTGCAGCTAAGGAATTTACCAAACTCAATGGCTGGTGGCGGGGAGAATTTATTTCATCGGATGAGGTGAATCTTGGTCTTGTGGTTTCACTCCGTTCAGGGGGCATCGTTGTACCCGTTATCAAAAATGCGGACCGGCTGGGTCTTGATCAAATAATGAAACTGATCACAGATCTGATACTTCGGAGCAGATCCGGTCATCTAAAAAGTTCAGAAATTGAATTACCAAGTATTACGCTGACCAGCCTCGGAGACATGGGCGTTGAGTCGCTCACCGGCATCATCTATCCGCCGCAGGTTGGACTTGTCGCAGCCGGTGGCGTATTGAACAGACCGTGGACCGTAGACCATATGCTTACGGTCAGACCATCTATAGAATTGAGTTTATCAGCAGACCATCGGGCAACGGATGGAATCTATGGAAGTAATTTCTTAAACAAAGTAAAGACCCTTCTCCAAGAACCTTCTTTGTTATGAATGATATTGAACTGAATGCATTTTTTAAAAAAGCTTTAAAAAATATTGCTCCGGATACAGATCCGGATAAACTTCAGCCGGACGATTTGATCCGCAGGACACTAACCCTGGATTCATTTGATTTTTTACAGTTCATTATCAAGGTAAGCGAAACTCTTAATATCAGCATTCCTGAAGAAGACTACTCAAAAATTTCTACACTAAAATTACTAACTGCTTATATAAAAAATAAATCCGGTCGCACCGGTTGAAAAAACCGGTAAACTTTTTTGCCATCTCCTTTCTATATTTAAGATTCAGTAAAACCCGCTATGAATAAAGAATTAAGGAGCACCGGATGGTTCGGCAAGGAAGGCAAGGATGGTGTGATATACAGGTCCTGGATGAAAAAGCAGGGCATTCCCTCTTTTGAACTTGAAAGTGGTAAACCCATTATCGGCATTTGCAACACCTGGTCTGAGTTTACACCCTGCAACTCGCATTTCAGACAACTTGCTGAATCAGTCAAACATGGAGTTTATGAGGCCGGAGGTTTCCCTGTTGAATTCCCGGTGATGTCTCTTGGTGAAACACTGATAAAACCTACCGCCATGCTGTACCGCAATCTTGCAAGCATGGATGTAGAAGAGTCCATAAGGGCTAATCCGGTTGACGGCGTAGTCCTGTTATGCGGCTGTGATAAAACAACACCTTCTCTTGTGATGGGTGCTTGCAGTGTTGATTTACCAACCATTGTTGTTTCAGGCGGTCCAATGCTGACGGGCAAATTCCAGGGCCGCAGCATCAGCACCAGTGATGTATGGCGACTTAATGATGCTTACCGTGGAGGTAAAATAAATAATGAGGATCTCAAAGCTGCTGAAAATGGATTGTGCAGAAGTGACGGGCATTGTGGTGTCATGGGCACTGCTTCATCGATGGCTTGTATGGTGGAGGCACTTGGTTTGTCATTGCCTGGGAATGCAGCGATACCAGCCCCGGATACGGCAAGGAAAGTAATCGCACATTATTCAGGTGTGCGGATTGTCGAAATGGTAAAGGAAGACCTTACGCTGAGTAAAATTTTGACGCGCCGTGCATTTGAAAATGCAATCAAAGTCAATGCAGCCATCGGAGGATCAACCAACTTTGTCATCCACCTTCTTGCCATTGCAAGTCGTATTGGCGTTGAACTTAGTCTGGACGATTTTGATTTTTTTTCCAGAAACATTCCCTTGCTGGCAAATCTTCAGCCATCGGGAACGCACTTCATGGAAGATTTCTATTATGCCGGCGGGCTCCCGGCAGTTATGAAAGAAATGCTTGAACACCTTCACCGTGATTCCATCACTGTAAATGGAAAAACAATCGGGGAAAATGTTAGGCAGGCCTCATGTTTTAACAGAGACGTGATTTCAACCATGGATAAGCCATTCAATACGATTTCCGGAATTGCTGTTCTTCACGGAAACCTATGCGAAGACGGAGCTGTGCTCAAGCCTTCTGCGGCAACACCGGCGCTCATGAAACATAAGGGCAAGGCACTGGTCTTTGAAACCATTGAGGATTATAAAAAGAATATTGACAACCCTGAACTGCCCGTTGACAAGACCACTGTGCTTGTTTTAAAAAATGTTGGACCGAAAGGTTATCCCGGCATGCCGGAAGTAGGCAACATGGGTTTACCACCTAAATTGCTCGCACAGGGTGTCACGGATATGGTAAGAATTTCAGACGGACGGATGAGCGGTACAGGCTTTGGAACCGTTGTTCTGCACGCATCTCCGGAGGCCGCTGCAGGCGGCAATTTTGCAATGGTACAGACCGGTGACCTGATTGAACTTGATGTGGAAAACCGATTGTTGAAATTATTTGTTTCAGATGAAGAACTCGCTGCACGGAAAGCTGCATGGAAACCTTTAACCCCGGCAGCTGACCGCGGATATGTAAGTCTTTATATCAAGCATGTGGAGCAGGCTGATAAAGGAGCAGATCTTGATTTCCTTAAAGGAGGATCCGGAAGCACAGTAACAAGAGACTCTCATTAAAATGGATTTATCATTACAAGGAAAGTCTGCAATTGTTACCGGAGCCGGGCAAGGTATCGGTTTGGAAATCTGCCGGAAGCTTGTCAGTGAAGGATCTTTCGTACTGCTCAATGATATTGAAATGAGCCTTGCAGAGGAAGGAGCAAAAAAATGTAATGCCGGCACAGGTCCCGGGCGTTGTGTACCTTTTTCCGGAGATGCTTCCGACACCGACTTAATCAGCGAAATGATCAGCGAAGTGATCAGTCAAACCGGAAGGCTTGACATGGTCATTGCCAATGCAGGGATTACTTTATTCGGAGATTTCTTCACTTATGCAGAGGAAGATTTTGCAGCTGTTTTAAAAACCAATCTTCATTCCGCATTTTTTCTTTCTCAACAGGCAGCAATTCAAATGAAGGATTCAGGCAACGGAGGATCTATTCTGCTGATATCTTCCGTCACTGCACATCAGGCACATCGCAATCTTACTGCTTACGGTATGACCAAAGCAGCAATTGAATTAATGGCTAAAAATCTTGTAACGGATCTTTCTCCGTATGGTATCCGTATCAATGCTCTCGCACCGGGGGCAACTTTAACAGACCGGACACAGATGGACGCTGACTACAGTAAAACATGGTCTGAATTAACACCGCTCGGCAAAGCAGCGGAAATAACCCAGATTGCTGATGCAGCATTGTTTTTATCATCCGACCGTGCATCGCACATTACCGGTCAGACACTTGTTATTGATGGCGGATGGACCTCTGTCAGTCCACAGCCCTGAACATTCATTTTATTTTAAAAGTCAGGAACCACTCCCCGCTACGGGCTGTTTTACTACATTTGCGGCCTTAAAATTTATCTGATGATTGCTGTAAACAACCTGTCTCTTC
>JBMTCO010000053.1:0-17148 GCA_049430945.1 Cyclobacteriaceae bacterium | reverse complement strand
CCATGCAGTATTGCTCCGGTGGCTTTTGATTTAGCCTCCTCAATAAAATTCAGATAGGATTCACTTGAAAGCAATTGTTGACCGGGCTCTGAAACAACGAATAATGTCCAGCACAGAACACCGGTTACAAGTGCGGTTGCTGTTTTATTGATCTTTACCGGATGCTCCAGTGCGATCAGGAGGTACCCTATGACAAATACAAATAGTATGACTGATTCCATTTGGAAAAATTAAATGAAGTGAAAATTTGAAAACCTGGGATTTAAAGCCTCCCGTACTT
Organism: Cyclobacteriaceae bacterium; assembly: GCA_049430945.1. Lineage (GTDB taxonomy): Bacteria > Bacteroidota > Bacteroidia > Cytophagales > Cyclobacteriaceae > ELB16-189. Next base: position 16,868 of record JBMTCO010000053.1, on the reverse strand, counting down.
TGAAGGCCTAAGCAACAGGCTCAGGGAGCGTTTGGTACTACCAGAATATGTAAAATTCTGTGTACCTCGAAGTTTTCATAAATCCGAGGATCCGGATTTAATAACAGTTTGCCCGCATGGATATGGTATCGGAAAATCTTAGAAAAACCTCCGACTGATATCAGAGATTCCGGCAATTCAATTGAAAAGTATTGACTGAATCTGGTTTTCCTTAATTCAGGAACAGGATTTTTTGAATCCGGAATTGGATAAGAATCAGTATAGGCTGAAATGCTTTCGGCCTTATAAGCTGCTTTTGATGAATTCTTTAAATTATCACATAGCGTGATCGCTCCGCAGATGAGTAGCAGTATTCCCGGAAGAATATGTTTGAATCTGATCACTTTCTGAAGCTTTCTTTAACTACTCTTTACAAGCTTCATTAAAAGCGAAAACATGGCCTGCCACATCTTCCCATTTAATTTTTTCACCCTGGAATGCCCGCACCATATCAGGACAGCCCTGATACAGTTCTTCAAAGTTTTTGCGGTAGGTGCTTTTTTTGACCACAATGGCTTTACTGCCTCCGGTCACCATCAGATAGGATTTATCTTCACCTCCGGTGAGCTTGATTCCTCCGATGCCAATGCCTGTTGTTTGATTTGCGTTCGGATCAGCGAATACTTTGATTTTATCATCAAAGCCGGGGTTAAGAAGCTGCATCATTCTGAATTTAGCCGCCTTGTTTGACCGTTGAGCTGTTTCAAATACGATATACTCCCTGTTCTTTATTTCACTAAAATCCCGTTTTGCGACTTCCTTTATAGAGGAGGCTGATGAAGAAATCATAGCCATTTTTGAAAAACCCGAAGCATTGATCTGCAACCGAACCATTTCTTCAGGTTTCAGCTTAAGTTTTTCACCATCTTCACTTTTGATGGTTACTTTATCAAGATAACCGGAGATCAGGACTGCGCCTCCAAACTTTCCTGTTATCTCTGAACCATCCGCCATTGTTACGATTGCCGGCTTGTTAAGAAGTGTGATCAGATCAATTTCCTCAAGGCTCGCAATAAAACCCTGGCTGAATGTTAAAGCTGAAAACAATGAAAAAACCGCAGTTAATAACTTTCTGTACATGGCTTAGGGATTGAGATGCTAATTTAATAAATCAAAGGATTCAATCTCATATATTCGGGCTTTCATTCTTTTGTTTTGGATACCGAAAAAGGTCTTTTTTCGATTGAACAGCTCTCGGATTTTATCCTGAATTCTTACGGATTTTATCCTGAATTATCGCCTTTACCGGGTGAGCTGGACCTGAATTTTCTGGTACAAAACGCATCCCGCAAGTTCATATTCAAAATTGCCAATCTTGCCGAAACCAGAGAAAACCTGGAGCTGCAGCACGCCACCATGGATCAGATTTTCCATTCCGGCAGAATCAGTACTTCAACGGTAGTGCCGGCTGAAAGCGGAGAGAAGATCCTTGATCTGGCGGATGATACCGGACAAAAAAGGTTTGTGAGATTATTGACCTGGATAGACGGAGAAGTTCTGGCAAAGTACAAGCCACACAACGATGCACTTCTGGGAAATCTTGGGAAAACGCTTGGAGAATTAAGCTGCTCTTTAGAAGATTTTGATCATCCTGCTGCCCATCGTTTTATGAAATGGGATCCTGCGCAGACCGCATGGGTTGAAAAACATCTTGACCGGTTCTCAGGTGAGCATCGTGAGATTGCAGAATATTTTTTTCAGCTGTTTTGCAACGTGGTTCTGCCACTTGAGGCAAATCTTAGAAAAGGCGTTAACTACAACGACGCCAATGATTATAATGTTCTGGTAAAATCGGAAGGATCTGAAGCATTTGTTCCCGGAGTAATTGATTTCGGAGATGTGACTTATACCTGGGTGGTGAATGAGCCTGCTATTGCACTCGCTTATGTACTGATGGACAAGAAAGATCCTCTGGAAGCGGCTCATGCAGTTATCTCAGGGTATCACAGGACTTTCTCACTTTCTGAGGTTGAAATGTCAGTATTGTTTCCGCTTGTTGCCGCACGCCTGCTGATTTCAGTTGTCTGCTCTGAACTTAATAAAGCAGAACACCCGGAAAATGTGTATTTGCAGATCAGCGATAAGCCAGCCTGGGATCTGCTGAAGAAACTCAGACAAATCAACCCGGTCTTTGCACATGCCGTCGTACGATCCGCCTGCGGACTTGAACCACATCCTCAAAGAAAAGAATTTGATGCCTGGTTAAAAAGTACCGCTGTAGTCTCACATCCTGTCGCTGCAATACCGCAATTGATAAAGGAGGGGAAAATCCACTGGCTTGATCTTGGAATCGGAAGTACTGATATGGGAACCATGTCGGAGATTCAGGATGCTGACAGGCTAAATGATTCGGTCTCCGAAAAAATGAGAGAGCTGCGGACGGAATATATTCTGGGCCGTTACAATGAATACAGAGCGATCTACACGACAGATGCTTACAAGATTGATCAAAATGATAGTTCTGTCTGGCGGACTTGTCATACAGGCCTTGACATTTTTTGTAAGCCCGGCACACCTGTCTTTGCTGCTGCCTCAGGTGTCATCCACAGTGTCAGAAATAATGACGGCATACGCGATTATGGCCCCACTATAATTCTTGAACATGAATGGTCATCGGGTAAAAAGTATTATACCCTGTACGGGCATCTTTCAATCTATTCGATAAATGGCTTAACCGCGGGGATGCCGGTTAATGCCGGCCAGGTAATAGGGGCGACAGGTCCATTTAATGAAAACGGAAACTGGCCACCACATCTTCACTTTCAGGTAATTCTTGATTTGCTCGGTCACGAAGGCGATTTTCCCGGTGTTGCCACTCCGTTTTACAGCGAGGTATTCAAAAGCATATGTCCTGATCCATGGATCTTTCTTACCGGGCATGAGACTCCGGCTTTGCCTTCAAAATCAAAAGATGATATTGTGACTTACCGTCGCAGGCATCTTGGTAAAAATATGAGCATTTCATACCGGGATCCGCTTGTGATGTTGAGAGGAGACCGGCAATACCTTATTGATTCAACCGGCCGTCGCTTTCTGGATACTGTAAACAATGTTGCTCATGTTGGTCATGAGCATCCCCGTGTTGTGAGGGCAGGGCAGAAGCAGATGGCAGTCCTCAATACAAATACCCGATACCTTCACGAAAATCTGGTGAATTTTACGGAGGCCATTCTGGAGACAATGCCACCGTCTCTGAATGTCGCATTCCTTGTCAACTCAGGAAGTGAAGCAAATGAACTTGCTATCAGGCTTGCCCGGACAGTCACAGGCCGAAAAGATATGATTGTTTCCAAAGTAGGATACCATGGAAACACAAATGCATGCGTGGAAGTCAGCTCCTATAAATTTGACGGACCCGGAGGCCGTGGTGCGCAACCTCATATTCATGTAGTACCCATTCCGGATACCTACAGGGGACTCTACCGTCATCCTGATTCTGAGGCAGGAATGAAATATGCTGCTCATGTGGGCGGGGCACTTTCTCAAATCCACCAGCAAGGCGGCGGAGTGGCTGCCTTGATTTTTGAATCAGTAATCAGTTGCGGCGGCCAGGTTGAATTACCGGAAAATTTTCTGAAAGAATCATACCGCATGGTACGTGCTGCCGGTGGTGTTTGTATTGCCGATGAAGTTCAGACCGGTTGCGGAAGAGCAGGTACGCATTTCTGGGCCTTTGAACAGCATGATGTTGTGCCGGACATTGTCACCATTGGTAAGCCAATCGGTAATGGTCATCCGCTGGGCGTGGTAGTAACCACTCAGACTATTGCTGATGCATTTAAGAACGGGATGGAGTATTTCAATACATTTGGCGGTAACCCTGTTTCATGTGCCATTGGTCTTGAAGTACTCAGAGTTATAAAGGAAGAAGGCCTGCAACAAAAGGCACTTGATTCAGGTAGTTATCTTAAAGCAGGGTTAAAGTCTCTGATGCCGGATTTTCCGATAATCGGTGATGTACGTGGCCCGGGATTATTTATAGGATTTGAACTTGTCGCCGATCCTGATTCGAGAACGCCTGCTACGGAACAGGCATCACGGTTTGCAAACCGTATGAAGGAAAAGGGTATTCTGATGGGGACGGACGGTCCTTTCAATAATGTGTTGAAAATTAAGCCTCCAATGGTTTTTTCAATGCAGGATGCTGATTTTTTGCTTGAATGTACAAGGGTAGTTCTTCAGGAGAATTATTTTAAAATCTGATTCGGAGCAACGATTTAATTTTGATTTCGTTATTCAGGAAATTATGTCAAGAGTTGCAGCATTATTAAGCTTAATCATACTCTTTTCCTGCGGAGGGGGAGAGGATGATCCTGGGCCCATTAACAGTAGTTTTCTTGATAATGTCCGGTATCTCAAACTTGAAATAGTCGATTATCCTGAGGAACCGGTATTGATTGCAAATGGTATAAATTCTGTCAGGTTTACTTTATTTCAATTTGATAAGGATCGGAAATTTCTTTTTAAAAATTTACCTTCTTCAACAGTTATAAAGGTTAATGGTCAGACTGATCTGAAGGCACCTTTTGTTTTCAGGACCACTGAGCCCGGAAAATATATTTTTGAAATCCCCGGAATCCCGGCCAATCGCTTTATTGAACCGGGTGTTGAGCTGAAAGTCATTGCTCCGAAGGATTATCCTGAGGTAACCATGCCGATTATTTTTCATTACATCACATCTCCTACTGCTTTTGTAAATAATTCTTATCTCAGGGATTTGATTAATTTTCATCTGGCTGAAATGAACAAGGCCTATTCTAACAATGATGGCAGTACAGATCCGAGCGCTGTCAGTGCTTTAATCCGGTTTGTGGCAGCTGAGCTGGATCCTGAAGGGAATAGACTGGATATACCGGGTTTACATGTAATCAGATCTGAAAAATTTAAATTTAAAAACAGTGAAGATAAAGATCTTCATAACCTGATCTGGGATGGAAATTTTTGGCCGCCACGTGAAATGATTAATGTCTGGATATCTGACTTTGAAGAAGAGTATTCATGGGCCCGGTTTCCCTTTCTTGGTAACAGCAATTCAGATTTTCCAACCAGTGCTTTCGGTGTATTTTTTAAGCAAAGTATGTTTACTGAAACCAGAATTAATTCAGTTATGATTCATGAGTCCGGACATCTGCTTAATTTATATCACAATTTTACCTCTGTTTGTAATGGTGATGTCGATGAATGTTCAGACACCTATGAATATCGCCGGGATTTTGATAAACCTTTTTCGGGTGGAATCATCAGGACGAGTTGTGATGAGTTTCAGTTTACGAGTAACAACTACATGGATTACTATCCTTCCATGTTTAACACATTTACTTTTCAGCAGCGTGAGCGGATGCGCCGTACCATTGATCTGTGTCCGTTTTTACCGACTCCACGCAACAGTGCGAGAAAAACAAAAGGCACCCGAAGTAATCTTCAGATGCCTTTTGAGGTTGATCCCGGAACGCTGGTCCGGTAGATTATTGTTTTTTCAGTAAGTCTCTTATTTCAGTAAGTAATTGTACATCTGCCGGTGTTGGGGGAGGCGGCGCTGCTTTTTCCTCGTCTGACTTTGCTGCTGCAATGGCTTTATTAACTCCTTTCAGGATTAGGAAAAGAATAAACGCAACAATCAGAAAGTTGATCGTCGACGATAGAAATACCCCGTATTTCACTGCGCCGAACATGGTCAAATCTTGAAGCTTTGAGAGGTTGGCTGCATCAAGTGCTGGCTTTAATAACAATGGTGTTATTACATCATCGATAAGTGAGGAAATAATTTTATTAAATGCGCCGCCAATAATTACACCGACAGCCAGTTCAACTACATTTCCACGAAGTAAAAAGGTTTTGAATTCTTTTAACATAGATTTTTTGGTTTGGGTCAATAAATATTTGCCGGATTTTTTTGACTTCAAACACCTTCAGCAAGCCGCCTGATTCTGCTGAGAACAGGAGGATGTGAGTAGTTAAAAAATACATAAAGGGGATGAGGCGTTAGGTTACTCAGATTATCAACAGAAAGTTTTTTTAGCCCGCTGATCAGATCTGCTGCATTGGAAGTAGCCTTTGCATAACCATCGGCCTGAAACTCATGTATTCTGCTGAAAATCATCGATGCCAGACCTGCTATGCCTGAAACAGGTGAAAATAAAATCCCAAAGGAAATCAGGTTTAGGTGTATGGCATTGACTTTGCCTCCGAGGGCAAGAGACAATTCCTGCCGGCTCATGAATAATGACAGCGCCCATAACATAAAAAATATCTGTATCACTGAAGTGATAAATCCAATAATGATATGCTTCTTTTTATAGTGCCCGGTTTCATGTGCCAGAATGGCAACTAGTTCTCCGATTGAATGTTTTTCTATCAGGGTATCAAACAATACAATTTTTTTCCTTTCCCCGAATCCTGAAAAAAATGCGTTGGCTTTACCGGATCGCTTTGAGCCATCCATGACAAAAATATTATCAACGGGAAAATCAACCTTTTTCGAATACTCCATGATTGCATTTTTCAGATCCCCGTCCTGAAGCGGCGTAAGTTTATTAAATAAGGGTAATAGGAGCGATGTATAGAAAAGATTTATCAGGAGTACAAAAAGACTTGCAATCAGACCAAACCATATCCAGAAATTGTTACCAAGCTTTTCTGTGAGCACAAGGAAAGACCAAAGTAGTGGCAATCCGATCAGGGCACCGAGTAAAAGACCTTTCCCCTTATCGGATATAAAGGTTTTAATTGTCATTTTATTGAATCCGAATTTCTCCTCAATCACGAAATGATCATACCACTCAAATGGCAGGTGAATAAGAGAAGAAAAGATAACAACCACAGTAAAAAAAGTCATGCTGAGCAGCTTTGATTCTTTGATAAATCCCCTGAGAAAGTTATCAAGCTCTCCGTAGAGGCCTGTAAGCAGAATAACAATTGTTATGATCAGGTTAAAAGAGCCCGAACATAATCCGAATTTCCATCTGACGCGATGATAGTCTACTGACTGTGTGTATTTACTTTGGTCATACAGATCTGAAAATTCCCGGGGTAATTCAGTCTTATGACTTTTTAAGTTCAGGTAATCAAGCAAGAGGCTGAACAAAAACCCTGCGACAACAAGTACTGCCAGGCAATGCAATAATATTTCAGGTTTCATCTCTATTGAAATTCAGGTCTATTGAAATTGAGGTTTGTTATCAGAGCCAGACCGTTGTTTTGTTCCCCTGACTCTGATCCTGCGTATTGATAAACTGAATATTTTTCCTGCGCAGATTTTTCTCATACAAGTGCAGGATAATTCCGTCTTTGAGCCCAACCTCAGGTACAATCATGTTTTTAGAGCCTGCCCATTCCATAGCCCTAATGTAAATACTGCTGGCAGGAACAATCACATCGGCACGGTCAGGGTTCATCCGCAAATCATAAATACGTTGCTCCATGGTTTTGCCGGCAACCATTTCACGGACTTTTTTCATTTTTCCCAGGCTCATGGCTGATCCTCCCTTGACTCCGGAAAGCTCATATATTTTGGAAATATTACCACCTGTTCCGACAGCGATAACAGATTTATGACTTTTACGTACATGGACTTTCAGCCAGTCTTCCATCTGGTCCCAGATCTGCGGGGAGTCGTGGTGCTCAAGAACTCTGACCGAACCGATCTTGAATGACCTGGATGCTATTTTCTTTCCCTTATGATAAATATTGAATTCTGTGCTTCCGCCTCCCACATCAATGTGGAGATAGACCTTTTCCTCGCTCAGATATGAAAAGATTGCTTTGTTAATCAGGTCGGCTTCCTTCTGGCCGTTGATGATATGGATGGTAACACCAACTTCTTTTTTTACCCTGCTGACAAGGTCTTTCCCGTTTTTGCTTTCCCTCATGGCGGAGGTGGCGCAAAACATGAATCCATCGGCCTTATATAAATCGATCAGTAGCTTATAGGTCTTCATAAGTTTTATAAACCGGCCTGCACTTTCCTTACTGATGCGTCCGGTACTGAATACATCATGCCCAAGGCGGAGTGGAAAACGGATATATTCCATTTTCTTGAAAAGTACCTGCTTTCCATTGTCAAGAACAGATGATATCTGAAACCTGATGGCATTCGAACCTATATCTATGGCAGCGAGTTTCAATGGATTTTAATAAGCTGCAAAATAACACCCTGTAACCTTCCTTTTGCCATCATAAATCATTTTCTTTGCAGCGCTTATTCAGAAAGACCGAGGGAACGGGCCCTGTGACGTCTTGGCATCCTACCCTTCCGGCCTGGCCGGTAGTGTGTTGTGCCAACTCCCTTTCCGCAACAACGGAAGAAAATAAGCGGACCTACTCCGTAGGTCCCACCGCAGTCGGTTCTTTCTGGATACCTTAAACGACTGTAACATTGAAAATACAAGAGCTTTTAGAAAAAAGAATTCTGGTCATTGACGGAGCCATGGGCACCATGATCCAGCGCCATTCCCTTGAGGAAAAAGATTTCCGCGGCGATCGATTTGCTGATCATGCGCATCCCTTAAAAGGTAACAATGATCTGTTATCACTAACACGCCCGGATATTATCAAGGAAATTCATTTGCTTTATCTGGAGGCAGGTGCCGATATACTGGAAACAAATACTTTTAGCGGAACTTCCATCGCACAAGCTGATTATGGTCTGCAGGACCTTGCATATGAGATTAATCTGGTTTCAGCCCGTCTTGCACGTGAAGCTGCGGATGAATTCACAAAAAAGAACCCTGATAAACCAAGATTTGTTGCAGGGGCCGTCGGGCCAACTAACAAAACCGCTTCCCTCTCACCGGATGTTAGCAACCCGGGCTATCGCGCAGTTACTTTTGATGATCTGCGGATTGCCTACCGGGATCAGATTCGCGGCCTAATGGACGGAGGTTGTGACCTTCTTCTTGTTGAAACAATATTTGATACGTTAAATGCCAAGTCTGCTCTTTTCGCCATTCAGGAATATTTTGATGAATGCGGGCATAGAATCCCTATCATGGTCTCAGGAACAATTACCGATGCCAGTGGAAGAACTTTATCGGGACAGACCACCGAGGCATTTTTGATATCCGTTTCGCATGTTCCGCTGCTGAGCATTGGATTAAATTGTGCACTTGGTGCCGCTCAACTCCGTCCATACCTTCAGGTGTTAAGTGATAAGGCTCCCTTTTTCATCTCAGCGTACCCGAATGCAGGATTACCGAATGCATTTGGTCATTATGATCAGTCACCGGAGGAAATGGGTACTCAAATTGAAGCCTTTCTGAAGGATGGTCTAATTAACATTATTGGCGGTTGCTGTGGAACCACACCTGAACATATCAGGGTGATAGCTGAAACAGCTGCGCGTTATGTTCCACGAAGACTTTCAGGAATATGACAAACCGTTATTTAAAACTCAGCGGGCTTGAGGCGGTTGAAATTACCGCTGCCTCAAATTTTGTCAATATTGGAGAGCGCACCAATGTTACAGGATCAGCAAAATTTCTTAAGCTGATCAGGGAAGAAAAGTTTGAAGAGGCTCTTGAGATTGCACTGGACCAGGTTCGGGGCGGTGCCCAGGTCATAGATGTAAACATGGATGAAGGCATGCTTGATTCAGCGGCATGTATGGTGAAATTCCTTAATCTGATGGCTTCAGAACCTGAAATAGCCCGAATCCCTGTCATGGTTGACTCCTCTAAATGGGAGGTGATTGAGGCCGGTTTGAAATGCCTGCAGGGAAAGGGAATCGTAAACTCCATTAGTCTGAAAGGGGGAGAAGCGGAATTTCTTTTTCAGGCCCGTAAAGTTCTGAGATATGGTGCCGCTACCGTGGTCATGGCATTTGATGAAAAAGGGCAGGCTGATACATATGAAAGGAGAATTTCAATTTGTAAGCGTGCTTATGAACTGCTTACAGGAATAGGATTTCCGCCGGAGGACATCATTTTTGATCCCAATATTTTCCCTGTTGCTACCGGAATAGAAGAACACCGGAATTATGCAGTTGATTTTTTTAAAGCAGCCAAGTGGATCCGCGAAAATCTTCCCGGTGCACATGTGAGCGGAGGAGTCAGCAATGTATCATTCAGTTTCAGAGGAAATCAGAAGGTGCGTGAAGCCATGCACTCAGCATTCCTGTTTCATGCAGTAAAGCATGGCATGGACATGGGTATCGTGAATCCAACCATGCTGGAGGTTTATGATGATATTCCCAAAGATTTGCTGGAACGTGTCGAAGATGTACTACTTAACAGAAGGTTTGATGCCACTGAGCGTCTTCTTGAATTTGCAGAAACTGTTAAGGGCGATGCAAGGAAAAAAGAATCAGATCTCGGATGGCGCGAGGCTTCTGTGGAGGAAAGGCTTACCCATTCACTGGTGCGTGGAATCATAGATTTCATTGACAAGGATACGGAAGAGGCACTGATGAAATATGGAATGCCACTGAAAGTTATTGAAGGGCCGCTTATGGCGGGAATGAACGTTGTGGGAGACCTTTTTGGAGCAGGAAAAATGTTTCTTCCTCAGGTAGTTAAAAGTGCCAGGGTGATGAAAAAATCTGTTGCCTGGCTTGAGCCTTTTCTCCAGGCTGAAAAAGAAAAAAATAAGGGTGCATCACGACAAGCGGCTAAAATTCTGCTGGCGACGGTAAAAGGTGATGTTCATGACATTGGAAAAAACATCGTCGGAGTGGTGTTGGCATGTAATAATTATGAAGTCATTGACCTAGGCGTCATGGTTCCGCCTGAAAAAATTATTGAAGCAGCAAAGAGAGAAAGGGTTGATGTAATCGGATTAAGCGGACTCATTACGCCTTCGCTGGATGAGATGGTTACTGTTGCAAAAGAGATGGAAAGAGAAGGGATGACAATTCCTCTTTTAATTGGGGGTGCAACAACTTCAAAACTCCACACTGCAGTAAAAATAGACCCGGTTTACAGCGGACCGGTCGTGCATGTACTGGACGCTTCAAGATCTGTACCCGTTGCAAGTGAACTGCTCAATCCTGATTCGGCGGGAAAAATTAAAACCTCCGTTAAAGAGGAGTATGTAATCCTCAGGCAGCAACATAGTCTTAAGCAATCTTCCAGAAATCTCATCTCTATAGATGAAGCAAGAAAAAATAATCTGAAGTTTGACTGGAGTGGGTATAATCCTGTGGCGCCCTCTTTTACAGGCAGAAGGCTTCTGACGAACTACTCACTTGAAAGACTTTCAAAATATATAGATTGGACCCCGTTTTTCCAGACATGGATGCTTGCGGGAAGGTTCCCTGGAATCCTGACCGATGAAGTGGTGGGAAAGGAAGCGACCCGATTATACAAGGATGCGCAGGCTAAGCTCGAAAAAATTATAAGTGGAAAGTTGCTCCGCCCAATGGGAGTTGTTGGATTTTTTCCGGTCTATCGCCGGGGAGATGATGTTATTGTCACGGATGAATCCGGCACGGATTCTCAGACATTAAATTTTCTCAGACAACAAAATTCCAAAGCTGCTGGCGCACCCAATTATTGCCTTGCCGATTTTATTTCATCTGAAAAGGATAAGGATTACATCGGTCTTTTTGCCGTAACGGCCGGCGCCGGTCTGGAGGAAATGGTTAATGAATGCCGCGCCGAGAAGGATGACTATTCTGAGATTATGGTCAAGGCACTTGCAGATCGTCTGGCTGAAGCCTTTGCCGAATGTCTGCATGAAGATGTACGCAAGGTTCTTTGGGGTTATGCGCCTGATGAATCACTGGGTAATGATGAACTGATTGATGAGCAATACAATGGTATTCGGCCTGCACCCGGGTACCCGGCCTGTCCGGATCATACAGAGAAAAAGAAGATTTTTTCTTTACTGAATGCAGGTGAAGCAGGATTGAGTCTTACCGACTCTATGGCAATGTGGCCTGCATCTTCAGTGAGCGGGTATTATTTCTCCCACCCGCAGTCCCGCTATTTTGGACTTGGTAAAATTGCTGAAGATCAGGTTATAGACTATGCAATGAGAAAGTGTATGCCTAAAGACGAATGTGAGCGCTGGCTTGCGCCAGTACTCGGATATGAAGAATCAAAATAAACCGGATAAACTTTGAATCGATGAAAGTTACAGAACACCTTCATAATGCAAGAGGACGAACATTGTTTAGCATTGAAGTGCTTCCCCCGCTCAAAGGAGAAAATATCAAGACCCTTTTTGACGCCATTGATCCGTTGATGGAGTTCAAACCACCATTTATTGATGTGACCTACCATCGGGAGGAACATGTTTTTAAAAAGCATGAAAATGGTCTACTTGAGAAAATTTCTGTCAGAAAGCGCCCGGGAACGGTAGGCATTTGTGCTGCGATTCAGAATCATTATAAGGTTGATCCTGTTCCCCATATCATCTGCGGTGGTTTCACAAAAGAAGAAACAGAGAATGCGCTGATTGACTTTCAATACCTGGGAATTGACAATGTGCTTGCTTTGCAGGGTGATGCCGTAAAGCCTGAAGGTAGGTTCACACCAACCCCAAATGGTCACGCCTATGCTTCTGACCTTGTAGAACAGGTGGTAAACCTGAACAAGGGAAAATACCTCCACGATGACCTGTATGCCCCCAACCCTTCTTCCTTTTGCATAGGTGTTGCAGGGTACCCGGAAAAACATTTTGCCGCCCCGAATCTTAAGACAGATCTTAAATATCTGAAGCTTAAAGTAGATCTGGGCGCTGAGTATATTGTGACTCAGATGTTTTTTGATAACCAGCGTTATTTTGAATTTGTAAAAAACTGCAGAGATGCCGGTATCCACGTGCCGATTATACCCGGCATAAAGCCCATCACGACAAAAAAGCAATCAAGTATTCTTCCTACTGTTTTTCATATTGATATTCCTGAGGCTCTGGCTGAGGAGGTTGAAAAATGCAGAGATAATGCCGCCGTCAGGCAGGTAGGTATTGAGTGGACAATTCAGCAGTCCAGAGAGTTGATGAAGTTCGGGGTGCCAACGCTCCACTATTATTCAATGGGGAAGAGTGATCCTGTTTATCAGATTGCTAAAGAATTATTCTAAGCAGAAGGATAAAAAAAAAGACCGGCAGTAAATGCCGGTCTTTTTTTGATTTCTGGACCAATTGATTAAGGAATCGGAAGTTCATTTCCGGGCAGGCTATTTACATCAACCTGAGGAATCTGTGAGTTCCAACGTTTGTTAATAGCATCAATATACTGATTGGCCACATAACCATTTCCTCTCGCATTTGGATGTACTCCGTCAAGAGAGAACACTCCGAAAGGAGGTGCAATGGAAGATGAAATTGAACTGCCATTATAGGTGGCTGTTCCTGCATAAACATTTTTGAAAGCATTGTAGAGGTCAACAAGTACAATCGGATCACCATAATAGGTCTGAACATAGCTTCCAATTATGGAGTTGAATGCAGCAATCCTGTTTTTGATCTCTGTCTGTTCAGACGGGATCAGAAGAAACGGATCACTTACATCGGCACCTGCTGTTGAGGTAGTAGTCCAGCCAAGGGGAACACTAACACCATTAATAAACTGAGGATTATTTTCGATTACAGCACCAATTACGCTTGAGGTGGTCAGGTTAATTTTATCCGTTGACCTTGTGTGCCTGATTCTGCGATAAGGCTGCAGTGCTAATTTCTGAGCAGGAGTAATGGAATTAAGGCCAACGAGTGCCGTGAGGTATGGCTCAAGATCAAAGAGGGTTTCATCCGTGATCATGATTTTATTGGTAGTTGCTGAATTGGTGGTTACCTGGAAGGAAAGTTTTCTACCTTCAAGTTCAGCAGCCTGGGCTTCTGTGATGCCGAAAGCAAGCCTGTTTGCAATCAGATTTGAAAGGAGTGCATTGTAGGGTCCGAAGTTAGTACTCAGCGCTGTTACAGTACTTGCATCAAGGGGTACAGGAGCAAATGGCACCAGGTTGAAGAAAGGCAAATCAATAACATCCGGGATGTTGGCAATTGCTCCATTTGCATCCGGGTTTGCATTCAGCAATGCACCTATACCTGCGTTTAGAGACGCAGAAAAGGCAGCCTCACTTGTCAGCAATGCGGAATTGGATGCACCACCTGTTGCATATCCGAGCACATCATTTGATCCCAGCGAATAGAGGAAGAATGTTCCACCATTTGCCATTGCAGCTGCAGCATCTCCGATGACGGTTGAAACACCGGGATTGCTGGCAAAACGTGCATAGTAGGGATTGAAAAAAGGATTGGCTGTTGCAGGTCCCCCTGTTTGCGGAGCGAGGGCTGTCTGAATGGTCAGGCCCGGCACGCTAAAGTTGTTAAGAGCTGCCTTGTCTCCGGCATAGGGTGCAAGTGACTCCAGGTTACCGGGAGTCTTTGGGGTAGGAGTAGGGCTTCCGTTAACAATTTTCAGGTACAGTCTTCCCAGCGAGCAGCCGCCTGTCGGGTTAAAGCAACCATTAACTGCTGTTTCTGCCAGATTGGGCTGGTTGAAGGATCCTCCGCCTGCCAGCGCCATTTTTGAAGCAATGAGTGACGGAAATGAATTGTTTTGTCCCGCCACATAAAGGGCTCCGTTCATGTAGCCGGCACTAACTGAGTTTCCGACCACAATAAGCTTGCTGAAATCAGTCTCCCCGGATGTGGGCTCTCCGATTACCGGAAGTTCATACTTCTCACATGCAGTCACCAGTGCGATAACTGAAAGAAGTGTTAAAATTTTTATTCTTGTCTTCATGATGTTCACAATTTTAGTTCATCAACTGGTCAAAGGTGAAGGATACATAGTAGATCGCACCAATGGTGGGTCCGCCATAGTTCAGGACATAACGATTATTCAGCAGATTTGAACCACCAATCTTAATGGTTGACTTGATGGGACGAAGTTTGTATGAAACCTGGCCGTCGAGCATCGTTACTGCAGGAACATTTCCTGATCCGAAACCGGCCTCCCAGAAGAAGGCCTGCTGCCAGCGGTAAGCCAGATTGAATCCAAGCTTTTCTGTCAGCTTACGATTACCGAAAGTGATGTTGTACTTATGTTCAGGAGTATTAAAGTCATTGATAAATGTATCACTGACGCCGTTCAGCCTGTTCCAGTTATAGTTACCGCCAATGGAATAACCTTTACCCATCAGGTAATTCAGGCTAACTGCTGCACCTTGTGAGGTAACTTCATCTTGCAGGTTTGTAGCGATGGAGAAAGTGTTTTCCTTACCGGGTGTCGTGATGGGGGTCAAAAGCGTTTGAGCATTTCTGACGTTCTGCTCATTAAAACCGGTTGCGGTAAGGTCAATTGCACCTGCTGCTTTCCTCACGAAAATGCCGGTGATGAAATCAGTGTATTTGCTTTGATAATAGGAAACATCTATGAACAGATTTCCGATCTGAGTGTTGTAACCAACTTCAAGCGATTTAACCTGCTCAGGCTTCACCGGTGCAACGGATGTTACCGGTTGCAAAAGTGCCAGTGCGGCAGGATCCCCCAATGCAAGTCCTGTATTAGCTCTGCCTCCAATGGCTGCAATGTAGGCCGGATTGGAAATGTTCTGGGTAAACTTTGTAATGTATTGATTCACAGATGCCAGGGAGTAGGCATTTTCAAATACATTGTATTTCTGAGCATAATAAGGCAATCCGCCGATAAGTCGTGCAGAAACAACGTTCAGGTCAATATGCTGATTCTGTGTTGTCGGCAGACGGAAGCCTGACTGATAAGACACGCGAATATTACTTTTTTCATTGGGAGAGATAACCGCTGCTATCCTTGGATTGATCTGTGCATCAAAGTTCTGATTCTTGTCATAACGCAATGAACCGATAAGCTTGAGTTTATCATTTGCAAGTCTTTTTGTTGCCTGCGTGTAGGCTCCATATTCCTGAATGGTAATATTGTTACCCGGTGTGTCAGCGAATATGGTTCCATTTGAATTCAGGTCATACAGTCTGTAGCTTGCGCCGGCAATCAGGTCAATAAATTTGATCTGATTTTTGAAGTTATACTGGCCCTGAAGATGATAAAGTGCGGTCTGATCGTCAAACAATGAACCTGTAGGAATTACAGATTTACGGGCTGCAAGTTTTGCCTTTTCGAATTCAGAGCTTCCTGGAGCAATGCGGTCTACATCGGCCTGTGCTCTTGCAAAGTTATGTGCGAGCTCCTGCTGCGAAGTCGTGGAAGTTCCGGGAGCAATTCCGCTCCCTGCAAGAAAGCCAAGATAATTGGCGGCATAATTTCCAAACCATGCACTATTTGCATTCGGATCAAATGATGCTGTTGCAGGATTCCAGGTATTGATAAGAACACCTGCTAGGTCAGCAATATAGGACTCACCTGAATCTTCAATGGTGGCGTATCCGCGCACGAAGAAGTTATCTCCTTTCAATTCCAGTTTATGCTGCTGGATATTGAAATTTCTCAAAGAATAACGTTGCGCACCTGTGTAAACGGAGGTACCTGCGCCATAATTCAGGTTATAAAGCAACTCAGCTTTATCAGTGATACGATAATGTAATCCGATATTGGTTTTGATGTTTTTTGCACCATAATCAACAAGGTAACGCTCCTCATAAGGGGTTCTGGAAACCACCATGTTAGGCAGATCAGGAAGGTATGCTCCAAGCCCTGCATTATTAATGCTGCTTACAAAAGAAGAGCTTAATCCAACCAGAGCAAGGTTAATTGAAACCTCATCTCCGTATGCATGCATCCTGTCCGCACCGGGGTTATTCAGGAAGCCTGCAGGCTTATTGACTGCCAGTCGGTCCTGAAGATTGGTACCGTACCAGTCTGTGGCCTGGCTATAGGAGAATGCAACTTTAAATGCAAACCTGTTTTTATAAGCTTTGGCATAGCGGAAGGCGCCCTCAAGATCGGAAGAGCG